>QHOR01000175.1:0-1596 GCA_003219395.1 Verrucomicrobiota bacterium
GTACGAAAACTTGTCCCGCGACGGCTGCGGCGCGGCCGCGCACCTGAGCGAGTGGAAGAGGCAGATGCGCAAGGATTGGCCAGCGGTAAAGATTTCGGACGTTCAGATCGGAAACAAAGATCGACAAACGATTTTGGTCGGTGAATCACTGCAGATCACGGCGCGAGTTCATCTGGGCGGGGTCGATCCACAACATGTGCGGGTGGAAGCCTACCATGGCGAAGTGGATGATGGCGACGTTCGCAATCCTTCGGCGACCCTTCTCAATCAAGTCGACCACGCGGATGGAGATGGCAATTATGTTTATCAGGGAGCAGTGCCCGCCACTGAAAGCGGCACGTACGGCTTCAGCGTACGCGTTGTCCCCACCCATCCGTATCTGATGCAGATGCACGAATTGCGCCTGATCACCTGGTCGTGAACTCAGGGGGCAACGCGAAACGCGAAATCACCAGCGGTGGAATGCCCGTCCGCTGAGCGACGGCAATGAAACTTGCAGCAACGCTTTATTAGCTCCGTCGCAATGGCTGTCCCTTTTATCCATCTGCTTCTGCGCCGCGTTGAACACCCTGACAGTACTCAGTGCCGGCTGAATGGGCTCGGTGAACCAAATCCTCACCGCGTGCGGTGTTTGTTTCACGTTACTGCCAACCGCGGGTTCGGCGTGATTTAAAAATGCATGGGCGTGAGCGTGGCCTGCTGCTGCGGCAGTGAGTAACAAACTGAGGCAAATCTTCCGGATGCACTCCACGATATTAGTCTCCCCCAAACAGCGGACGCCCCAAGCTCCTGGGGAACAGATCATCCAAATAAAAATGCAACTGCGCAATAAACCCAACGTCTGAGCCTGTGCGTGAATTAGCTGGGATTACCGCTTCAGCGCCAATTTGAAAATACCTGCCTGACCAGATAACCCCCGGATTGATCGTGCCAATGGTTTGTCCCTCCTGCTCTCGATTAAGCGGGGTCTTAAAAGCGAATTCGATCAACGGAATGAGCCGGTTAAATGGCGCACGCAATCCGATGTCCTTCACCTGCTCCTGCAAATAGATAAGGCTGTATTCCACCGCTACACCCCATTCGAGTGAATCTGAATGACGTTCAATATCGATTTCGTGCTCGCCGGTTAGTTGATTCAACGTCATTGTTCTTGAGCTCGCCTCGGTTGGAATTGCCACGCCAAGCAGCCCAGTGACAGCAAAAGGTCGTAGAAACGCAACTTCATCAGGTAAATCGCCACAACCTTTGCCGAAAAAAAGCGCGGGCGTCCAAGTACTGAACGTATCAGCACCGATTGTTTTGCCGCCACTGCCACCAACTTCCACGTCTGCGCCTAACGAAAGGATGATCTCGTGTTCGTCACTTTTCAGAAATTCCCATTTAGCGCCAAGTTCGAGATTGCTGAAACCATTCGCCGAGTTCTCACCACGCGGTTCTAGAACTAGAAACGATTCGCCAATTTCGATGCCAAAATCTGGCGTAATGCGTTTGGCGATATCGGCAGAAATCTCGGTGTCGCGTGTCCCGCCCTCCTCAGGCGTGACCATGCTTGATACAGTCGGCAGCGATAGCTCATCGTTAACAAACGGATCATCC
>QHOR01000175.1:1604-6205 GCA_003219395.1 Verrucomicrobiota bacterium
ATCATCGGTGGAAAGCGTTGCCGGAAAAAATCGCGCGCCCGCGAAGCCGTGCGCAGGGACGCGTTCCGCCAACGCAAGAACAGCGGCAGCGCACGCAACGCAACGCAGAATGCTGGCCGTCACTTCGATCCTTTCAGCGAGAAAGCGCCGTTGCCTTCGTCGAGATAGATTGTTGAACCAACGCGAGAAATTCGAAGTGATTGCTTCCAGGTTCCTGCAGCGAAATCCTTTTTAGCTTCGATCGTCTTTGTTTCCATTTTTCCGATCGCCGGGAGATGATTCCCGTTAACCATTGCTTCGGACAAAACTCTGCCGTCCATTTTCTGCGGCGCTTCAATTCCAAGAATCTGCAAGATTGTCGGCGCCAGGTCGAAATTGCCTGTTGGCAAATCGTCCGTTTCACCAACGCGAAAGTCCGGCCCCGCTGCGACTAGCGTATTATGCATGTCGAATCGGCTGAGTGTGGCGTGAGTCCCCTCTCCTGCGATGCGTTGCCAATCAGCGTCAATCATGCCCGGAGTGCCGAATTGATTCTTCAAATCGCTCCAGCGAAAAGCCATGACAACGTCAGGCTTGTTTGGGTTGCTTGCCGCACCGTCGCCGGACGGGGGTGGGTCGATTTTGGCGTCGGTCAAATGGAAGGTTCCGGGCAAACCCGGTTTGGTGAAAATCACTCCCGCAAAATCCGACTGCTGCAGAAACTCGACGAGACGGCTCGTCACTGTCGCGTCGTGTCCGCCCACATAAAAAAGAACAGTACCGCCGTTCCCAACCAGCATGATGTCTCCTGGTTTGTCTTTAAATTCGGTGTTTGCGGCGAATCCGGCATCATTCAGGATTTTCCGCAAATCAATCGAGCGATTGATCGTGGAGAATCCATGATCGGAGACAACAAAGACATCGGTCGTTTTACGCAATCCCTGCTGACCTAAAGCGGAAAGAACAGCTGCTAGATTGTCATCAGAAGACTTGATTGCAACGAGCGCCGATGGCGCGCCTGGCGCGGTTTCATGCTGCGTGAGATCGGGCTCACCCAACCATAGCACCGAAAAAGTGGGCACACCGTGTTTCCAAAGAAAATCGGTTACTGCATTGGTTGTCCAGCGATCCCTTTGCAAATGTGCGGATGGAGATGAACCAAGCGCAGAAGCTATGGGACCAAGAATCGCATCTGGGAGCGCTCTGCCTGCGAACAGCGTGACACAGTCTTTCGCCGGGCCAATACCTGAGCCGCGATCCAGCAAAAGCCCGACGGTCTTCGCGCTGGCAACCGCAGTCCGCCCGCCGCCCCGTTGAACAAGCTCAGCAAGCGTTGGAACCGAAATGTATTTTCCATGGGATATTTGATCGCCTTTCTTCACCACCGCTGGATTCTCGACAGCGATTGGATTGTGAGCGTCGATATCCGGGCGATAGACATAATTGGCAATGATGCCGCTCTTGCCTGGATACACGCCTGTAACCATCGCTGTTCCGTTTACCATGGTCGCACTGGGATAAACCGGATGGTGATTCCGAAAAGCGACTCCTTCGCGGGCGAGCTTCCAAAGTGTCGGAGTTGTTTCCTCCCCGATGAAATCCGGGCGCATTCCGTCCCACACAACGACGAGAATATGCCTGTCGTTAAGCCTCGGTGTGTCCGCCGCAAGGAGACTAATGTGCAAAGAAAAAACGAGAACAAGGATGCACGTCGATGTGCAATATTTCGGAAGCATGTTGAACCGCAGACTACGCAGAAGCCCTGGTGAGCCAAGTTCGAATCCGTTCCCCGGCTTGGGTATAACCGTGTCGATCCAGGAGCGAGTAGTATTGAAAGCCTCACGGCTTAGCACATGCCCGATATTGTTAATCCTGTCGCTGACGACTGCCTTGGCCGGCCCGCTTCTTCCCATGAGCCCCGGCACTACGTGGCGATACAGCATGACGGAGGAAGTTGGAAAAGGTCTGACTATTACGAATTCCAAACCGGACGTTGATAGTAAGCTTCGGCTGCCGGTATTCTATTATCTCGCTGGAACGGAGAACGTTGATGGCAAGGAGCTTTTCAAGTTGGAAATGCACCGCGGTGGTGCACTCACCAACACAGATCTTGTTACGATCGATCATCATGGGATAACCTGTTGGGCGCGAGTTAATCTAGATGGCGAGTTAATCAAATTCAGTCCGCCACAGACAATGGTTGCCGCGCCCCTAGAGAAGGGCGCCACCTGGAATTTCGATGGCCAGGCTGGCGATTTGAAAGTGCATCAGCAATACGACGTGATCGACGAAGAAGACATCGAAGTTCCAGCAGGCGAATTTCATGCGTTCCATATTCGTGGAGAGCAAAGCGCGCCCAGCCGTATGACCATCGATCGCTGGTTCGCACCCGGTGTTGGAATTGTTAAGGATGTAACAACAATGCGCGCCAATGACGGCGATCTACTCCAGCGGGTTTCCCTCGAACTGGCGGCGCGGCCGCAAATTGAGAACAGGCCAGAGATGAAATTAAACGCAACCTCGAAAAGGCTGTCCGTGAGCTTTGCAAAAGACCAGTTTGGGCAACCAACCACGACGTTTTCATCCGACACGCCCCAGATTTACGTCCGTTGGCAGGGACGGCGCTTGCGAAAGGGCGGAAAAGTGAAAGCGGTTTGGATCGCGGAGAACATCGGCGAAGATTTCCCACAGGATTACAAGGTGGACGAAGCCTCAGCGACTGTTGAAGGTCCAAATGCTCATGGAGCCTTCACGTTGGCGCGGCCGGAAGCTGGTTGGGCGATTGGTGATTACCGCGTTGAACTGTACGTGGATGATGTGCCCGTGGACGCAGCGAAGCTAAAGATTGTAAAGTGAATCAAGGAGCAGCGGTCTCTTGCCCGGAGGGATCAGCAGGTCGCTCCTTCTTGAATTTTCTAGAATCCAAAGTAGGCCATCGATGCATCGTATTAGAGAAACGATATTTCTGATGAAGAAGATCACGATCGTATTTCTGACGGTCTGCGTTGCTTTGACCGCTGCATGCCGATGGGTCGGCGTTCGAGGCAACGGCCACATCCAAACGGATGATCGAACGGTTAGTGCATTCACGGAGATCGACGCCAGTGGAGCATTCGAAATTGAATGGCTAAACGGGTCCCCTGCTCTCGGCATCACCACCGATGAAAATCTCCTTTCGTATATCAAAAGTGACGTCTCGGGCAATACGCTTCATTTGCGCACACACGAGCAAATCTGGCCAACACACGGAATCAAGGTCGCTATCGCAAGCCCAACAAGGGCAGGCGCAAGGATCAGCGGCGCTGTAAAACTCACCGCAAAACAGCTCACCGGACCCAAGTTCGCTCTTGAGGCTAGCGGCGCATCACGTGTTTCCCTCGATGGAACAATCGATGAACTGCTTGCCGATACGACGGGGGCTAGCGAGTTGGAGGCAGGCGGTCTCCAAACCAGGGCCACTGAAATCTCTACGACGGGCGCGGCGGACGCCGAAGTCGCGGTCGCGGAGACGTTGAAAGTCTCCATTACCGGCGCGGGAAAAGTTACCTACTCTGGCAATCCGACGATTGAAAAACACATCACCGGCGCCGGATCGGTGCGTAAACATTAAAGGCGTGCCTGGCGGTTTTACCATCCCGAGCAGAGTCGAGGAATGGAGCGAGAGAAAAGCGATGTAGACGGTTGCCCCGCCAGGGTAGCGACGAAAGAAATCGGGTGACGAGAGTCATTTCTGGACATCTACATCCCCGTTCCATGAAATTAGACATCCCTCGACTTTGCTCGAGATGACAGGCTTACATATTGCCGATGGAGAATTTCATTTGCGTGCAATGCGGAACGCAGTTTGCCGAGACCGTTCAGCAGCCGGTACGCTGTCCGGTTTGCCAAGATGAGCGGCAATTCGTCCGCCATGGTGGCCAGAAATGGACCACACTTAGACGTCTTGCAGCCGATCATCAAAATCGAGTCGAGGAAGAAGCGCGGCAACTCGTGGGCATTGGCACCGAACCGGAATTTGCCATCGGCCAGCGGGCTCTGCTTGTGCAATCGCCGGCCGGCAATTTGCTCTGGGATTGCATTGCGCTGCTCGATGATCGAACGATCGCCGAAGTCAACTCGCGCGGAGGGATTCGTGCAATCGCCATATCGCATCCGCACTACTACACAACCATGGTCGAATGGGCCGAGCGTTTCGATGCGCAAGTTTTAGTGCACGCTGCCGATCGCGAATGGGTGATGCGCAAGAGTCGTCGAATTCGATTTTGGGAAAAAGAAACGTTGCCGCTCTGGGATGACCTCACGCTGATCAATTGCGGCGGGCATTTCGAAGGCGGCTCAGTGTTGCATTGGCCAGGAGGTGCAAACGGAAAAGGCGCTTTGCTTACGGGCGACATCGTTCAAGTGGTGCAGGATCGGCGCTATGTCAGTTTCATGCGTAGTTATCCGAACCTGATTCCCCTTGGGGCGGCCGCAATCCGTCGAATTCTCGACAGAATTGAACCATTTGCTTTCGATCACATTTACGGCGCATGGTGGAAAGCGAACGTTCTCTCGGACGCTAAAGACGCCGTACACGATTCAGCAGAGCGGTATCTCCGTTGGATCAGTGCACATAGTTAATT
>QHOR01000175.1:6247-6551 GCA_003219395.1 Verrucomicrobiota bacterium
AGCGCGTGATTAAACCTGATCGCAGTCGAAGCAGCCATTCGGCAAGTTGCCGAATGCTATCGGCCGCGATCCCGTGCTCCCCCAGCATAAGTCACGTCATTGAGCGTCAATTAATGAATCGACTAACCCCGGCAGGACTCGCGCCGCCGGCCCCCGCAATAATCGTGTCGCAAATCGCGAGAGCGGCGTTTCCTCTGGATTTATTTCGATGAGCTCGCCGCCGCCACGACTCGCGCTTAGTGCCCAATCAATGATGTATCCAAACGTTGCCGTGGTTCCCGCGACGATCACAACCGCGCAATAA
>QHOR01000176.1 GCA_003219395.1 Verrucomicrobiota bacterium
CAAAATGTTTCTTTCGCGCAAGGCGCAGCCATGGGCACGCCGTACGCGACGGCGTATCGGGGCCTGTTCCAGCGCGCGGATGCGAAGCCCGGCGAAACCGTGCTAGTGCACGGCGCCAGCGGTGGTGTCGGAACAGCGGCCGTGCAACTGGCGCGCGCTCGCGGTCTACGCGTGTTCGGCACCGCCGGCAGTGACGAGGGACGCAGGCTCGCGCGGGAACAGGGCGCGCACGAAGTGTTCGATCATCATGGGCCCGACCATTTCCAGCAGATCATGAAGGCGACTGGCGGCCGCGGCGTTGACGTGATTGTCGAATTGCTCGCAAACGTGAATCTCGGGAGAGATCTCACCATTCTGGCGAAGGGCGCACGCGTCGTCATCATCGGAAGTCGGGGTCGGGTGGAGATCGACCCGCGCGACACAATGCAGCGCGATGTGGATATTCGCGGAATGATATTGCCGAACACGCCACCGAAAGAAATGGCCAGTATTCACGCCGCGCTCGTGGCTGGTTTGGAAAACGGAACCTTGCGTCCGGTGATCGGCAAGGAATTCCCGCTGTCCGAGGCGCCCCAGGCCCATCGGGCGGTGATGGAAACGGCCGCGCTTCGGAAAATTGTGCTGGTGCCGGAGCTGGCAAGGTGATCAGCCATCGGCGGTATCCGCGAATCAGGATTGCTGAAGCCAATTCTGCTGTGATGCTCTGGTCCATTTGAAGTGCCTGACTTCATTGCAAGTGGCGATGAGTGTCTGCCTTTGCCGTGGCGAGTTGCGATTCGAATTTCTCAATCTAAACCGCGCGGCCGGCGTGGACGCCACTACAGCTCCATCGCGAACGAGTCGATGCGCCAGTTTCAATGTAGCATCGCCGGCGCTACTGTAGTCTGGCTTTCGACAAGATTATTTATGGAGATTCACCAACTGCGTTACTTCGTCGCGGTAGCGGACGAAGGAAGTTTCTCGCGCGCGGCCGCCAAGGTCCGCGTCTCTCAACCTTCACTGAGCCAGCAAATTCGAAAGCTGGAAGGGGAAATCGGTCAGCCGTTATTTGACCGACTCCCGCGTTCAGTTGTGATGACTGAAGCGGGCCGTTGTTTGATCGAATACGCGCGGCAAATCCTGGCATCGATCAGTGACGCGCGCCGATGCGTGGATGAGCTCAAGGGCGATGTGGCCGGCAAGGTGGCGGTGGGCGCAATTCCCACCATCGCGCCCTATGTGCTTCCGGAGTTGGTCGTGACATTTCAGGAGCATTATCCAGAAGTGACGCTGGAGGTCGTGGAGGACGTGACCGAAGGGATCACTCGACGAATCGACGCCGGCGATCTCGATGTCGCGCTGGCGTCGACGTGCCGACCGAGTCCGACTCTTCGACGAGAATCTCTGGGCAGCGAACCATTGCTGGCGCTCGTGCCGGAAGAGCATCCCCTGGCAGAGAAGGATCTCGTGGAATTCGACGATCTTAAATCGCAGAGGTTTCTACTGCTTCATGAGATGCATTGCCTATCGCAACAGGTGAATCACCTGCTGGAGTCGCGCCGTCTGCGACCGGAGATCGCGCTGGCGGGCAGCCAGCTGAGCACAATCGCGAACATGGTCGCGGCTTCCATCGGCATTTCAATTGTGCCTCAAATGATGGTGAAACACCACGCCACACCCGGTTGTGTCAGCCTGCCGTTCGCTCCGCCGGTTCCCGAGCGGGAACTCAATCTTCTTTCCAATCCACTTCGATTTCAGAGCAAAGCCGCCGCAGCGTTCCGGCGGGAAGCGGCGGCTGCTTTGTCAGCGAAGGATTTGTCGACCACTCCCCATGCGAAGGAGTGAAGTTCTTATCGCATTTTTTCCAGTGCCGCCGCCACCATCGATAACATTGGCCAGACTGCGAGAATAAGGATTAATCCAAACCCTGCGAACTCCGGCAAGTAATGGGGGTGAGCCCGGTGCACGTATCGTGTCTCAAGGAATCGCGCAATGCGCTGTCCTATCGGCATCTTACTTTCCATATGATTTTGTCTCCTCTGTTTGTTTGTTGTTGATGAAAAAGTGAAACTCTGTAGACCCCGATTCATCCGGGTCGCCGTTGGCTGAGCCGACAATGTCGAAGCTTTAACGGCGCGTTGTCTATGACCCAGAACGCGGCCGCGCGAAGCAGGCCATTACGTTCCAGACTCGGCAGGTGCCCTTGGTCGTTCCCATCCCTAAACCTGAGCCGTTCATACCCCCAACAGGCCATATTCTGGAGGCGGGTTGAAATACTTTGTGCGTCTAGGAGCAATAGGCTTTGCCTATTCGGGGAAAATCAGAAGGCCGAGGCAATGGACAGGACGAAGTGCGCGGGATGCGCAACATAACGGGTAAGGCAATGAGAGTACGAGCGAGCAGGCCGGCAGGCGGGGGAGTTTCAACTAAGAGATGTCGAGCATTGTGCCGCGGCAATTTGGGCTGCCGCAATAACAAGCGAATTTCTTTTTTGATTCTTCCGTGATCGGTTCGTCAATTTCCAGCGCGTAGTCGTAAAAGAGTTCCTCGCCCGGTTCGATATCGCGGATCGCATCGATGAAAATACGGTCGTCTTCTTCGTTGGCTTCGCAGTTTGGATCGCAGCTATGATTAATCCAGCGGGCGTCGTTGCCGCCAATCTCTGGATTGATCACCTCGCCGTTGTCGAGGCCAAAATTGAATGTGTGTGGATCGTTCTCGTCGTTGGGAGCGGCTTCCCAGGAGACGCGTTGTCCCATGTATTCGATAATGCGAGTGCCTTTAGGAATAAGCTCCATGGCGTAGACACCGTGCCCGTGCACATCGGATTTGCGAACTTTGATTCGTACCGCTCGCTTGCGACTTTTGCTCTTCTTCGGCATCGACAGAATTAAGCAGCAGGAGGGAACAAGTAGGAAGGAAGAATTAGGGATTAAGAAAAGAACTGGTGTCGAAAAGAAACGCAGGAATTACCGATTGGGAAATCGAACTGATAGTGAATATTTGTGAAATGACACAGGAAGAAGAGGCGAGGCTTGAATCAATTGAGGAGCTTTTACGGTCTGAGAGTATCCGCCAAGAAATTCTGCCAATTGTGGAACGCGTGCGTGCGGAGCTGGCCAGGAAAAACGAGGCGCTAATGACGTGGGAGCCGATTCCATTGAATGTTTTCGGCGGCGCATTGCCGGCTGAAATTCAATCTGCCTGGGTATTTGTTTTGCGCGCGGGCGTGGACACAGGCCCTGAACGGCATCCGAACAGTCATCAGCGCATGATGACGTTTGACGGGAGTGGCGATATGCGCACAAGAGACGCGAGCCAGTGGCGATCAAATGTGCTGGTTAGCAACTCGGATGCGCCGCTGGAACAGCGATGGATTTCAATTCCGCGGAATGTCTGGCACCGCCCCGTGGTCGGTCCTGACGCGGATTGGACAGTAGTTTCGTTTCACACTGTTCCGGCCGAGGAACTGATTGAAGAAAAGCCGGATGACAGCAGCAAGGCTGGAACGAAGCAGACGACGTATTTGAGCAAAAAATAAGAGACCGGTCCGAAAGGGGAATATGAAACAATTTCTGTTCGCTGCTCTGACGATTGTCGTCGCCATGAGCTCGGCCTGGGCGAGCCTCGGCGACAGCTCGGACACAATTGAAGACCTGTATGGCAACCTGCTCCAGCGACAATTGCGGGATGATGGAACGGTCAGCGGTCTGTACCATAAGGGTCAATACTTTTACCTTGTGGTCTTTGCCAACGATGAAAGCATTTCGGAAAGCTATTCTCACACCAACCGCACTGATCTGTCGGAAAAAGAGATCGCAAAATTTCTGAAACTAAATGCCGCCGGCGGAAAATGGATTGACATCAGCACGTCGAAAGAACGGCGTTTCAAAAGAAGCGACGACAGAGCCGAAGCGACGTATGGAAGCTTAACGGGACGTCGGGCACTGACGGTGCGAGAGCTTGGCCGTCATAGTGATCAGTGATCAGGTCTCAGGCTGCTAAGACAGTCTTCCGCAGCACTAAGGCGGCGACGATGCCGACAAAAAGAAAGCCCACAATCTGAATTAGGATATAACTGAGAGTGTAGGCACACGGGAAGCCGTGCCAGTTCCAATAGGAAACGTTAGTCGCGATGGCGGCCAAAATGCCGGCAACGAAAACGAACCCAACTCTGCCCGCGAAGCTCGCGATGGGCGTCTGAGCCAGGAGAAACACGACCACGATGGCTTCGAGCAGCTCCGTGGCGAATTCGACTCCTAGCAATTTGCCAAGCGCGNNNGACGGGTTTACCGCGAGTTTTTCGCCCATGTGTTTCATTGCTTCTCCCTTTTCGTGTCGCGTCGCGTCCTTACCGAGACCGGTACCCGGAAAAATGTAAAGACCGGTTTGATCGCCGATATTGCTTTGCATCACGCTGAGGACAGCTGATTCATTTGGAATTTCGCCGAGACCGGCTTCACCCAGAGGCAATGCCATGTGCGCAATTGACGTCCAGAGAAACATGGCGATTCCGCCGAGAATACCAGCGAGAAGAATTTTCATTAGGCGAACAATGAGGAGTGAAGGAGAAATTTAGAAGTAAAAATTCAGAATTACGGAAAGAGGATAGACTGAATCAGATTGCTGCCGCAGGTTGACTCGGCTCCAGTCTCCCGTAGAGTTGGCGGCTCTCCCGCGCGGGAGAGATTTTCCCCGATGAATAAAATTCGCAACATCGCCATCATTGCGCACGTCGATCATGGCAAGACCACTCTGGTCGATCAGCTGCTGCGCCAATCAGGCACGTTTCGTTCCAATCAAAAGATTGAGGAGCGTATGATGGATTCGATGGACCTGGAGCGCGAAAAGGGAATCACCATTCGCGCGAAGAACGCAGCTTTTCAGTGGGACGGTTATCGCATCAACCTCGTCGATACGCCCGGTCACGCCGATTTTGGCGGCGAAGTCGAACGCATCATGAAAATGGTGGACGGCGTGCTGCTTGTTGTTGACGCCCATGATGGCCCGCAGGCACAAACGCGATTTGTTTTGCGCAAAGCGCTGGAGAACAAATTGAAGGCCGTTGTTGTTATCAACAAGATCGACAGAGAAAATGCCCGCCCGCATAAAGTGCTGGACGAGATTTTCGATCTCTTTGTCGAGCTTAAAGCAACCGACGAGCAGCTCGATTTTCCAATCATTTACGCCAGCGCGAAGGACGGTTTTGCCGTGCGCGAACTTCACGAAAACAATGAAGACATGACGCCGCTTTTTCAGGCGATCGTGCAACATGTGCCGCCGCCAAAAATTTCAAGCAAGCCATTCTTTCAAATGCTGGTGTCCAATCTGGATTACAGCGATTACCTGGGAAGAATTGCGCTCGGGCGCATCGTCAGCGGTCGCGTTGCAGTGGGGGACTCCATCGTCTGCATTCACCGAGATAGCCGCCATGAGCGGGCTGCAGTGACGGCGCTTTTTACCTATTCAGGACTGGAGCAGGTGGAAATAAAACACGCCAACGCCGGCGACATTGTTGGCCTGACTGGTTTTGAGGAGGTTTATATCGGTGAAACCCTCTCAGATCGCGAAGAACGAACGCCACTTCAATTTGTAGATATCGATCCGCCTACGATTCGCATGCACATCCTGGTCAACGATTCACCGTTTGCCGGGCGCGAAGGAAAATTTGTGACGGCGCGGAATATTCGCGAGCGCCTGGTTCGCGAAACGCGCGCGAACGTCTCACTGCAGGTCAATGACACGGAAACCGCAGGGGCATTCGAGATCAATGCGCGTGGCGAAATGCAGATCGCGATCCTGATCGAGCAAATGCGACGCGAAGGCTACGAAGTCATGGTGTCGCGTCCCGAAGTGATTTTCCATCGAGCAGAGAATGGCACTCTGCTCGAGCCGCTGGAAGATCTTTACGTCGATCTACCGGACGAAAATCTCGGCGACATTTTGCAATTGATTGCCAACCGCAAAGGTGAGGTTGTCGGCATGGATCATCACGCCACACGCGTCTCGGTCGAAGCGATTATTCCTACTCGTGGGCTGATTGGCTTTGAAACCGATCTCGTCAACCTCACTCGTGGAGAAGGCTTGATGAGCCATCTCTTTCGCGAATATGCGCCCTTCAAAGGTGAAATCGGAGGACGCGGTCGCGGTGTGATGGTGTCGATGGAATCAGGAGTTAGCACTGCTTATGCCCTCAACAACATTCAGGAACGCGGCCGGCTTTTCATCGGTCCACAGGAGGACGTTTACGAAGGGATGATCGTCGGTGAAAACGCGCGCCCGGAAGATTTGCCAGTCAATCCCTGTAAGGCAAAACATCTCACGAACATGCGTTCGCAAGGTGAAGGGAAAGGGATCCAGCTCGAGGCGCCGCTTCGGATGACGCTGGAGCGCGCGATTGAGTACATCGACGTCGATGAGTATGTGGAAGCGACACCGAAATCATTGCGTTTGCGAAAGCGGATCCTCGACGCGAATGCCCGGAAACGCGCGGCAGTCATAGCTGCTTAAATCAGCTAACAAACTACGGTTTGTTCGGTCCTTGTCGGAAGAATCACGCGTGTCGCGCAGTGATTGGCGCGTTTTTCGTTCGAATTTTCAAGCGAGTCCAGCGCTTAGATTATAATTATGAACATTACAAAAATTTAAGGTTAAACGCCTTGACGTTTTTGTTCATGTCCTGAGAATTTGCATCTTCCAAAGTCGCTCCTTCTCTCCGGCTTGGAGTTAGTCATCTCCACATATGAAAACTCATCGTCTGTTTAGTAGCAACCGTCTCGTACCGCACTTGCGCACAGCAAGCGTCGTCACCCTAATGTCCGCAGCGACCGCAATGGCGTTCGTCGCGGTGAACCCGTCCGGCCCATTGTGGGCGAAATCCAACAACAAGAACGCGATTAATACGTTCGGTCAAAACCGCGCGTCCTTTAGGAATAAATTGGCTCTGCCCGGCCCTGAAAGAGAAGCAGGACCAGCGGCTGCAGCGGAAGAAGATTACGTGAATCGCGCGGGTCCAGCTCCGTACGTTCCGTTTGAATTAACGCGGAAAGCTCATGCTGCATGGGGTAATGTCAGGGCTAGAGCTGTGGGGAAAAACGCCACCGCGCTAGGTTCATGGACGCTTGCCGGACCAAGTACGGCGCCTTTTCCTGATGTCCTGACGTTTAGCGGCGCGGCTTACACAACATCGGGCCGTATTACAGCGCTTGCCGTAGATCCGAGCTGCAACGCGAGGAGGTGCCGCGCATGGGCAGCAGCGGCGGGCGGTGGCGTTTGGCGCACCGACAAAGCGCTCGCGAACAGCGGAGTTAGCTGGACATTTGTGTCGGGGAGCTTCGCCACGAATGCGATTGGAACATTGACTTATGATGCGGCGCACAACACGCTTTATGCCGGTACAGGCGAGCCCAACGCGTCGGCTGATTCTGAGGCCGGGTTCGGTATCTACAAATCGACCAATGGCGGCGACACCTGGACGCATCTTGCGGCGCACACTGATGTTCCACAAGGGGCAGGGGTGGATTGCACGGCGGTGCTCGGCTTTGGCGGCTTTCAGAATGCGCCCGTTTACAGTGGTCCAGCTTTCGATGGACGAGCCATAAGTTCGGTGATTATCGATCCGAACAATACGAATACTATTTACGTCGGCTCAGTTCGCGCTGTGCGCGGTGTGAGCTCTGTCTCGAGCGGTGGCGCCGTCACGCTTGCTCCCGGCCTGCCACCCTATGGAGTGTGGAAATCGACTGACGGCGGAGCAAATTTCACCTTGCTGAATTATCAGGATGTTTGCCTGAACGTACTCCCGAACAATGCGGGAGTTGTACAGGCAAGCTTTGGCTCGTCTCGGGGCGTTCACGCTGCCGCGCTTGACCCCGGCAATTCGAATATTGTTTACGCTGCGCCGTTTCCTCAAAACAACGCGCTTCCGCTCAACACCAAGGGCGGTGTGTGGCGTTCGACCGATAGCGGCACCAGCTGGACGCAGATCAAGAACGCGCTAAACGCATCGCAAAATACGGATCGAGCGTCATTTGCTGTCACACCTATTACTGGTGGGCTTACGCGGATGTACGTCGGCGTAGGCAACGCCAGCGTCGCTGCGGCAAATCAGGCGAGATTGTACCGAACCGACGACGCAGTCACGGCGACCGATGCGAGCTTTACTGATCTAACAGCACTACAGCAGGCGTCAGCTGCACCGAACCAAACATTAAACTATTGCGGGGACCCTGCGGTCGGCGGTCAATGTTGGTACGACAATGTGGTTTATTCTCCTCCTGGAAAACCTGATGTCGTGTATCTGGGTGGTTCCTTTAACTACAGTCAGTACGGTTTCGAGAATAATGGCCGCGCGTTTATTCGGTCGAGCGATGCCGGTGTGACATTTACCGACGTCACATGGGACGCAACTACGAACCCAACTCCACCCAATACTTGCTGTCAGCCGAATCCAATCGCGCCGAATGGTATGCATCCGGATAGTCACGCAATCGTCGAGATCCCAGGAACGAATTCAGCAATCTTCGGCTCTGACGGTGGACTTGTTCGCTCGAGCGGAGCATTCGCAAACATCTCATCTCAGTGCACGGATCGAGGCTTGAGCGGCACTACGCTGACAACATGCCAGCAATTGCTCTCGGCAGTTCCGACCTTTCTGTACAATCTCAACAAGGGGCTTTCGACGTTGCAATTCCAGAGCTTGTCCGTTGCGGCTGATAATCCCAAACATCTGCAGGGTGGCACCCAGGATAACGGCACGTTTGAGACCATCGGTTCTGCTGTGACTTGGCCACAAATCATGTACGGAGATGGCGGTCAGTCCGGCTTTAACGTCGGCAACTCGGCGCTGCGGCTCAACTCGTTCACCTCAAAT
>QHOR01000177.1 GCA_003219395.1 Verrucomicrobiota bacterium
CAACTAGTCCGAACGCCAGAAGCCAGAATATTTGTCCGGTCCACCTCATTCTGTAGCCACGTTGCTGTGCAATGTCAGACCGCCCCGCAGGGCGGTGGCTGCAGCAAAAACTTCTTCGCAAAAAGAAGAATGAGAGCTGGACGACTGCGTCTGCTGTAGCGGCGGTTTGTGAATGCCGAAATCATCGGGCCTAACAAGTCCAACTCTCTGAGTTGGGTTGGAGGTAACTTGTTATGCAAAATCGTTCAGTTTGGTTCGCCTTGGCTACGGCACACGTTGCGCGTGTTCCGCGGAGCACAGGCCGTTGGCCTGTGGTTCGCGGCAGCTTGCCGCGAAGTCTGTGGCAATGTCAATTTGCGTGGCAACGATGCATTCGGCCGGCGGCCGAATGCTGCAGGCTGGCAGTCTGCGATCCCCAGCAATGGAGACGACTGCGATACTCACTCGGATTCGTCGTGCTGCTGATCTTCGCTCCGCCGGTGTGCTTCGGCCAGGAAGCGACGCCTACTCCTTCGCCGGTTGAGGCGGAGGCCGAGCAGGTTGTTGTTACTGCAACGCGTTTCGATATTCCGCTCGATCTATCGCCAGCGAGCGTCAGCGTAATTAACTCGGAAGATTTCGAGCAAAAGCAAATCGAGCGCCTCAGCGACGCGCTTCGTGAAATACCCGGTTTGTCTGTTGTTCAAACCGGCACAGCCGGCCAGTTGACATCGGTTTTTACCCGCGGATTGCGCAGCGAGCATACCCAGGTCTTGCTCGATGGCATTCCGATCAATCAAGGTCTGCAAGGTGCGTTTAATTTCGCCGACCTGACCGTCGACGATGTAGACAGGATCGAAGTGGTGCGGGGGCCGCAAAGCACCTTGTACGGGCCCCGCGCTCTTGCAGGTGTTATCCAGATTTTTACCAAACAAGGCACCGGGCCGCCAGGGGCGATGGTCGCCGGCGAAGGCGGATCGTATGATACCTTCCGCGAATGGGGACAGAGCGACGGCAAGATCGGCGACTTCGATTACTCAGTCGGCGCAAGCCGCCTCGACACCGATAACGCGCGCCCGAACAACAATTACCGTAACACTGCTGCGATTACCGACGTTGGCTGGTCGCCTGACGAACAATTGCGGATCGGCAGCTTGTTTACTTACGCGGTTAGCGACACTGGAAATCCAAACACGATCTTCGATCCGCGGCCCATTGATCACTTTCTTACGGAGCGTTGGTTAATCGGCCCTCATATCGATTGGAAACCGACTGAATGGTGGGACCACAAGTTTATTTTCAGCTACGATCACGAGCGGCAGTTGAACGATCCGAACCAGGATGGTTTTGTCGGCCCAACTCGGGCGCTCTTTGAGCGAACCCAAATCGATTATCAAAATGATTTGCGGCCCACTTCGTGGCTCACGCTGACCTCGGGTTTTTTCTACAGCCGAGTTAATGCTGGACAGGAGCGCCCATTTGTTCTGCAGATTTTCGGGCCGCAACCAACCTTTATAAGCGATCATACCGAAGAGATCGCCGGCTTCCTGCAGGCGACGTTGAGGCCGATCGAGAATTTGATCTTTGTGGTCGGCGGGCGCTTCGATCACTTCAATCAGTTCGGCGGCGTCTGGACTTATCGCGTGGCGGGCAGTTACAAGGTCGACCGCACAAACACAATTTTGCACTCCAGTGTGGCCACCGGGTTCAGTCCGCCAAGCAGTCAGGACAAAATTTTCGGAAATAATTTCGGATTAAAACCTGAGCGTGACCTGGGCTGGGACATTGGCCTCAGACAGGAGCTTTGGTCCGGCGGTGGCCGGAGCGTTGATATCGGTCTGACCTATTTTCACAATGACCTGTCGAACGCGATCGGCTCCAATGGTCTTTTTCAGACGCTGAACCTTGGCGCGGCAGAAACCCAAGGGCTGGAAGCCGAACTGCGCGCGCAACCGATCACCAATCTTCTATTCACGGTGAGCTACACCTACTTGGACGCCAAGAACACTTCCTCGGAAGACATTTCACAACCACAAGGCGCGCGGCTGCCGCGCCGCCCACGCAACGAAATTTACGTATCGGCTTCATATCTTTGGTGGAAAAAACTGCGCACTGTGATCGAAGCAAAGTTCGTCAATGCGCGAGAGGAATTAAACTTCGGCGGCCCGAATTTCGATATTGAAGATTACGGCTTCATAAACATTGCGGCCGAATATGCAGTAAACCCGCACCTGTCGATCTTTGGCCGGATCGACAACCTTGCGAACGAACATTACTCGGAGGTATTCGGTTTTCCGGCGCTCGGTCGCGCCGCGTATGGCGGGGTGAAACTGCGCTTTTAGTCGCTCTTGTCATTGCCGGTGAAGTCGAGGATTCTCTCGATGGTTAATATCAAGGGACTTCACCGCGGAAAATGAACACTCTTTACCTCGCGATCGGCGTGCTTGGAGCGGGCCTGCTTGTCGCAATTATCCTGCTGCTGGGACGGCGCCGTGGACCTAAAGATGACGCGATTGTCGGAAAGATCGATTTACTCGAACGCGCCCAGGAACGAAGCGAGCGGATGCTGCGTGAAGAGATGGCACGAAGCCGCGAAGAAGGCGCGAATATCGCGAAAGCGCAGCGGGAAGAATTGACGAAGTCACTCGAAGGCGTGCGATCGGTTGTCGATCTGCGCTTGAAACAATTGCAGGAGGACAACGCGAAGCAGATCGACAAAATGCGGGCGACCGTCGATGAGAAATTGCAGGGCACACTCGAGAAACGGCTCGGCGAATCATTCAAGCTGGTCAGCGACAGACTTGAACAGGTGCATCAGGGTCTCGGCACGATGCAGCAACTGGCCAGCGACGTGGGCGGATTACAACGCGTCCTCACGAACGTGAAAACCCGCGGCGGTTGGAGTGAATGGCAGCTCGGCATCTTGTTGGAAGAAATGCTGACGCCCGGGCAGTTCGCTAAGAACATGAAGATGCGCGACGACACCGATGACCGCGTCGAATTTGCGATCAAGCTACCCGGGGACGAGAACGGTGCGCCCGTATGGCTGCCAATCGATGCTAAATTTCCAATGGAACATTACGAGCGACTGACCGCGGCGCAGGAGACTGGCGACTCGTCAGCGGTGGAAGCAGCGATAAAGACGCTGGAGACTCAGTTGAAGCGCTGCGCAAAAGACATTTGCGAGAAGTATATCAATCCGCCAAAGACGACCGATTTTGCGCTTTTATTCCTGCCGAGTGAAGGCCTTTACGCGGAAGCGATTCGTCGTGTGGGTTTGGTGCAAAATCTACAGCGCGATTGCCGCGTCACGTTCGTAGGGCCGACGACGCTGGCCGCGTTACTCAACAGTTTACAAATGGGTTTTCGTACGCTGGCAATCCAAAAGCGCTCCAGTGAAGTCTGGAACCTGCTGGCATCGGTGAAAACTGAGTTTGGAAAATTCGGTGACGCCTTGTCGGCAGTGAAGGAGAAGATCGATCAAGCCTCACGAAAGATAGAAGATGTCGATGTTCGCTCGCGCGCTATCACAAAAAAATTGCGCAACGTGGAAGAACTACCGACCAATCCGCAGCCAATGCTGAAAAATTTGTTGCCCGGCGAGAATGACGACAGCCTTATTGACTAATCTATCGAATTCCTGTGCATGAAAACAGTACTGATCCGGGAGCAAATAAGGGGATTGGCTATGAAGTCTCGCGTCAGCTCGCGGGCAGGGGATTTCATGTCTTCCTGGGCGCACGCAATCAGAACGCGGGCCGCAAAGCGGCGGATGAGATCGCAAAAGAGAGTGGAAAAACGACATTTCTGGTGATCGATGTCGCAGATAATGCGAGCGTCACCGCCGCCGCGCGCGAGTTTGCCAAAGCTGCTGATCACTTGGACGTGCTCGTGAATAATGCGGGGATCGTTGTTAATGGCGACAATGGAATTCTGGAGAGCAGCGACGAGCTATTACGCAAGACACTCGAGACAAATACGCTCGGCCCATTGCGCGTAACACGCGCCTTTGTGCCGTTGCTAACAAAAAGCAAAGCGCCGCGCGTGATCAACGTTTCCAGCGGTGGCGGGCAGTTAACGGGCGGCGCAGATGGCTGGTCGCCGGCTTATTGTATTTCCAAAACCGCACTTAACGGCGTGACATCGCAGCTTGCCACTGCGTTGCCGAAATTTGCGGTGAATTCAGTTTGCCCCGGGTGGGTACGGACAGATATGGGCGGGCAGGCCGCTACCCGTTCAGTGGAGCAAGGCGCGGACACGATCGTGTGGCTTGCTTCGGATGCGCCCCAGAAGTTGACTGGGAAATTTTTGCGCGATCGCAAGGAAATTCCCTGGTGATTTGCGGAAGTTAGCCAGCCTGGGCTGACCCAGCCCCC
>QHOR01000178.1 GCA_003219395.1 Verrucomicrobiota bacterium
TCACTAGCTAACAAAAAATCGCATTGAGCCAAACAGCAGGCTCTTTCGAAGGCAAGCGACAATCAGAAAGATTTGTGGACGCAGCCACTCGCTAGCGGCTCATTTGCGAAGCGCGCCGTCGTCCAGCTGAGAAGCAGTTCCTCAAGCGGTGTACCAGGTTGGAAAATCGTGAGGTGGTCGCGCCCCGTGAATGTCCAATACTCGAGTCGTTGACCAGAAGAGCAGCGGTCTTCAACATACGCGTCAGTGGCAGACGACGTCACGACGGTATCCGAGAGGCCTTGCGCGATCACGACGGGAGCCTTTATCAAACTGTCCGGTGTGTTCCGCGCAAGCCGAGCTTGAAGTGCATTGTTCGAACTCGTTGCTAACGCTGGACCGTCGAACGTCGCCGCCAGCGTTTCGATGCGTTCCGCGTCCTCGACCGGCACGAAATCGCATAAATCTACTATCTGACGCGCAGCATCGAGCGCCTCGGGCCGAAGCGCTTGCTCAAATGTGATGTCAGGGTAAAACCTGCTGTACGCTAACGCGAGATACGGTCCAAACCGCTTATCCGCCGCGACGTTCATCGCAAGAATATTCTTTATGTTCGCGGCCGGTGCGATTGCCGCGACTCCGAGGATTTCGAGATCGGGCGCGTAGCGCGGCGCGACAATGCCGCTCCATAGCGCTGTGTGCCCGCCTTGGGAGTAACCCCATATCACCACGCGTTTCTCGAGGAGAAGCTCGGACATCTGCCGCGCGGCACGAACCGAATCAAGCGCGGCGCGCGCTTCGCCTTCGCCGATCAGGTAGGGATGCGGGCCACCCTTCTCTGCGAAGGAGTAATCTGTCGCGACCACGACCCAGCCAGCCATCGCCATCCGCTTGCACCAGGGAATGCCCTTGGTCGGCAATGACACAAGCGACGGCATACATTTCTGCAGCAGGCCTGTCGTGGCGTGTTCCCATGCGATGACAGGACGTGGGCCCGCGGGAGGATCAGTCGGCGCGAACACCGTCGCGACCGCCGTCGCTGGCGTGCTGTCGTCCACAGTCGTTGCATAAAGGATGCGCCAGCCTCGCAGCTCTTGTGGCAGTATCACATCCTTAAGCGGTTCACTTTTCAGTAACTCGCCAGGCTTGCCCGGCACGTCCGAGGGCGGATCGTAGAATGCATCTGGCGCCTGCGCAGTGACGCTCGCGTGAAACGCCTGGGGTGTTGGCGCGGCGCTCGACTCAGACGAAGCTCGCTTCGACCGATTGCAGCCAGTCCCGGCGAGCAGAAGGAGCAGTAGCGCAAATGCAATCCAACCAACCCTAGCGACATTCATAAGCTGCTTGGAAAAAATTGCGTTTTGATAATACGCAAAGTGGCCATGTCGAAATTCGCAGACTGGATATTGGCATATGCCTCATTGGCCCTTAGCAATGGGCAAATTCAACTAAGGAGGCAATTAGCATTATGAAATCAAAATCGATATTTATCAGCATTCTGGCAGTTCTATTCGTGTTCCCATTGTTGGGGACCTTCGCTCAGCAGGCGGCGAACTCGGGCTCTATCGAAGTGATCACCACTTTCGATTATCCCGGGACCGGAAATTTGACCTTGCCGCAAAAGATCAACGAAAGAGGCGACATCGTTGGCGAGTTCATTGATTCGGCGGGCGTGACGCGAGGTTTTGTCCGGTTCAAAGATGGTAGTTTTAGCGACCCGATCGTCGACCCTAACGATACCGTTGGTTTTACCGAAGGACGAGGCATCAATAACTCACGCACAGTAGCCGGAGACTATGCCATCAGCGATGGTACCCTTCACTCGTTCTTCCTGTCGGGCGGCAACTTCACAGAATACGATGTTCCCGGCTCCGTCCAGACCAATCTGCTTTCGATAAACGATGGCGGCGACTTTACCGGCGGGTTTGATCCCGACGGCAGCGGGGTCTTCCAGGCGTTCGTCAATGTTGGCGGAACCTTAACGTCATTCAGTGTCCCGGACGCGGCTTCGACCTTTGCTTACGAGATCAATAACTCAAACCAGTTAACGGTAGGATACTTTATAGACAGCTCAGGAGTCATCCTTCACGGTTACTACCGGGACGCCAGTGGTGCGCTGCACTTCCCGATCGATCCTCCGGGCTCTGTTACTACAGTACTGTTTGGACTTAACGATAGAAACTGGGTGGTGGGCAGGTACGCGGACGCCGCAGGCGTGACTCACGGACTTTTCTTTGTCCCGCCAGACAGCTTCTTCACTTTCGATTATCCCGGGTCAACGTTTACATCGCTAAACGGAATCAGTGATCAGGGAAATATTGTTGGTCGTTTCGTCGATGCTGCCGGCATTGCTCACGGTTTCATAGCTCGCGTCAGAGGCACACCGCCGACAGCAGCGGCGGCCAAGCTGGCCACTCCAATCAAGCCGTCGTTGGCCGCTCCACTCAGCCAATCGCACTCGGCATGGGGAGGTGCAATACCCGCACGCTGAATTGAGCATCGGGAGACTGCGCAGCCCGCGCTTCGAGTTCCAGAAACGCACGCCGATTTCTCATCGGCGTGCGTAACGAAACGCCTTCGTTGCATTGCTCGTCAGGAATGCCGGATTAGCGCATGCTAGGGATCCCCGATGCTTTGCCATTCGGTCGACCGTGGTAGACGGAAATTCCGCACACAATCGGATACGCAAACTTTTACAGCCGATCACGCGATAACCTAATCCGCTGCGTGTTACCCATGCAAATCAGTGGCTAACAGTAATCGTAGTTGTGCTACAATCCGTAGATGTTCCAGCAGGAATACTTTGGAAATTGATTAACTGACCCGGGTTTCCAATCTTGGTAATGTTGACTTTGCTGAATCCAGCAGCCACCCAAGTCGAAGTAGCTTTCCTGATGCGAGTCCCTATAAAGTTAGGAACCACGCATTGCATCTTAAAAGCATAGACTTTGTTATCGGTAGCAACGTAGATTCGTCCGCGGGCTACAATGCCGGTAGTGCTGTAGGAATGCGTTCCCGCCATTATCTCGTTCGCGCCGCCACCGGCATAAACAACAGCCCCAGTATCGCCGTCGAAACCGTGTAAGCGGTTATCGCCTTTGGCGCTAAGATTGTCCGTGCCTACCACCCAGACGATTGTGTTATTAGTCCCGCCCGTGGACGTGACGAAAGGCGACCCGCAGCCACCATTGCCCCGGTCCACACTCCATCCGCTGACGATGGCAGGTGGACTAGTTGCCGTAATGCGGAACGTCGAGAGTCTGCTGCCATGGGGGCGAAAAGCAACGTACGTGCCTTGGTTCGTCCGATAAGTCGCCGCTGCCTGACGAAGGACATGACAGCAGTCGGTGATTTGTGACGACGCTACCGGATCGGCGATACCACCGAGGTTGCTGCGATTCAGCAAATACGCATTGTCATCTTTGCCCATCGCAACCACGAGATTGGACGGGGTTGCGCCTGGGACATCCACGAGTAACGGGCCTGAGCTCCCAAGATCCCGGTTCTGACTGTCAAGCTCGAACCAGTTCGTAGGCGCCCAGTAATCGCTGGGATTTCCGCTAAAGACGGGGCCCGGTTGGAAACGAATCACTGCTTCGCCGCCGCCCCAAACTCCGACGGTGTTGATAGTGTTACCGGTGGTAACGAATAAATTGTTACCATCGCTGGCTATGCCACCCACACCCCAAATCGCACCTCCCCATGTACCTGGGTCGGTGGCCGCAGCCCATGCCATAACGCTGGATGGATTATTTATCGGCACGCCCACCAGCCAGCCGTGAAAATGGTCGCAGTCCTTCATGCTTCCGTACGCAACATAAAGAATGTTACCCACAATGGCGAGCGCCGGTCGCTGCTGTTGGATCGCTGCAATGAAGGGCGTGCCTTTGTATTGGGCTGTCAACTCCACGTCCACCGGCCAGCCTGGATTGATAGTGCCGGTGTCCACGTTAAGGGAAATGATGTAATGTTTTATGGTCGTTCCGTCATCGGGCGTGACCATTGCGTCCAAAAACAGCGCCCGTGAAGCAAGATGGACAACAGGAGTTCCAATAATGCCCATGGAACCAACCTCAGTACAGGGGAGATCGGGTACCGGCACTGGAGCGCCTACATTTCGCTGCCAAATAATGGTGCCATCGACAGCGTCGAGCGCATAGACATTATTCGATTCGGTTACGGCAATCACCACTGGTCCGCTTGGGCCGCCCTCGATGTAAAGCGGCTGCGCGTACACGCTGCCCACGATCGTACCGTCGAAGTTCAGGTCGCGAGTTAAATTGGCTGTGTTGGCTAGTGTAAATCCAGAATCGATGTAGAGACCATCGCGAGAACTATGATTGTGATACTGTCTAACGTTAACCGCGTTTACTGGAAGAATTGCGCTCCACAAGCCTGCTGCGACCATCGATGATATGGAAAATAAAGATTTCAAATGCCCGCGGTCGATATTGATTCCTTCTACCACGGGGGGCTGTCTACTTGTCAAGCTTTATAGCAACAGAATTTGCGCACACTTTGCGCCACGGACGGCCTGACGCCCGCAAGTCGCCGCTTCCAGTTCCCAGAAACGCAGTCAGTT
>QHOR01000179.1:0-714 GCA_003219395.1 Verrucomicrobiota bacterium
CCCGGCCTTCACGACAGCGTCCTTTTTCCCCGACAGCACTCGCTCGGCAATGCCTTTCAAAGTGGCGCCGGTGCTGCAGTCCACGAAGGTTCGAATACCGAGTTTGTAAAGCTCCGTGATGCCATCCCAGTAATCGAGCGGGCGCACGAAATGAAAGGGAAGGATATCCGCGATCTTTGCCTCTCCATAGAAGTCGCGCTCCAGAGGCGAGTAGACGGGGACGCTCGGGCTGCCCAACTGTGTATCCCCAAGCAGGCGCGCGAAATGCTCGACCGCAGGCTTGAGCAGCTTGCTGTGAAATGGATATTCGGAAGGCAGCAGCACCTGACCAATCCGAAGATGCAGCGCAAGGTCGCGCAGCCGGATAAGATCAGTGGTGGGCCCGGACACGGCAACCTGATTCTCATGATTTATGACGGAGATATGGAGGTGTGAATGACCCAGCGATCCGACAAGGGATTCGGCCCGCCGTGGATGTGCGCTCAGCACAAGCATGCCACCGGTGTTGCGCAGGGGCTCCAGTGCCGCAATTCTCTTGCAGACGACATCGAGCCCGTCCGGCAAGGAAAAAGCACCCCCGACCGCCAGCGCGGACAGTTCGCCGGCGCTGTGCCCCATGACCACATCCGGCATCTCGCCCCGCTCATCGAGCAGCGCCGCGCAGTGGACGCTCACCAGGTAATTGCAGATCTGATCGATGCCCGAGCAGCTGCG
>QHOR01000179.1:860-5092 GCA_003219395.1 Verrucomicrobiota bacterium
AGAGCCGCGGCCAGGCAAGCGAGCCGGTTCCCGGGAACAGAAATGCCTTTCCCCGTAGTCCCCCCTGCCAAATCTCCGTGTGATCCGTTTCCCCTTTGACACTGGGGACAACATCCGGGACGGCGGACATCTCCGGCAGCTGCGCGATACGCATTCCGGTCTCAACCACATGCTCGGAAAAGAGCGATGCGGTATCACCCGCCAGCACCCGGGTTTGGAAGTCGGGGTGCGAGAGCCTTTCGCGAAATACCCGTTGGCCGCGAGTGAGCTCGGAAAGCGTGACCGGCTGTTGCGTTTTGCTCGAAAGCATCACGACCGTCTGGAAGCCGCAGGCGATCGGCTGCCCCTGCTCGCCAACCACTCGGAAGCAAAAACGCGCCGAGGACGGCGCGGGGTCTTCGACCGAGAGCAGGATTGCAACCTTTCCGCCAACCGGAACGCTGCTCATATTCCGGCTGAATGCATTGAGCGTGAGAAAAATGATCTCATCGTACTTGCGACGCTCCTCGATTGAGGAAACATCACGCCGCCAGAACAGCAACCGCTCGCGCGCTTCGCATTGCAGCTTGAAATTCGTCAGGAAGTGCTGCGTGCCGTACGCCATCGTATCGTGGAAGAGGACACGGTATGGAAGAGCGTAGAACATCGCAGCACTCCGATTCACGAAACTATGCGCTGAGGCATCCGCCCGCGCGATGCATCATGGCCTTGTGGCGCGTTCCATCATATCGCTGATGTCACTGGAACGCCCCTCACCGGCGAGGGGCGTCCGAAGAACGTGAGCCACAGCCGCTCGGCCGACAGCTGCGCCTTGCGAACCGGGACAAGCTCGTAGAGGTAAAGAAAGATTGCCGGATGGCAGGACGGGGCAATTCCGGCAGGAATGGCGAGAAAACGCAAACTGCCCAGCGACGTCCTCCATATTTGCCCCCACAGGACGATCGAGAGCGATAATGGATCCTGAGGGCCTTTCCCTTGCACGGTAGGATCAACGTACGTGACACGACCCGACCCCACGCACGCCGCGGCTTGCCTCGTATTCACAACCTGTCAGCGACCCATTGGCCCATATGCCGCGATAGCCGGATTGCTCTCGCAATCCTGAAGTCTCTCGCGCTTATGTAGCACGACTACCGCGCTTATGTAACACGACTATTCTTTCTGCGTCAAAGAACCCGGCGCGTGTTTCGTGGCCAAGCGGCGTGCACAGAATGGAGAGCGCAGCAGCAGTCGGGAAATCGCGGCAGCCAGCCTGGCGATCGAGTCGGGAACGTGCCGCTGGGGCCGGATCGGGCGCCGCGGGGTCGGCAACCGTCGGGAAAGGCAGGTATTTTGAGCCTCTGGAGCAACGCGGTCCTGAGGGGAATCGTCTCCGGTTCAAAGATTAGGAATCGAAGATCGCGATGCAGCGGGTGTCATGATCATGGAATCCGGGCCAGCGGCGCCCCTCATAGGGCCCAGCGGACTTGCTGCTTGAGCTCCTGGTAATCTCGCTCGACATCCAACGTTATATCGACCAACTCTCGCAATGAGATGTTCTTATTGAAGGTCGAGAATCAGTACTTGGTGTGGGCTCAGCCTCACCCTTGGGCCACTCGATCAGCAACTTCTCTTCAGCCCTTGCGAGGCGCGTCGGATCGCGGTGCGTACTTGGACGCGGGCAAAGCGCGAGCGCAGCAGATCATTGGTACCTTCTCGCCAGGATCGTGCGCCATGCATGTTTGGGTAGACGGAGCACCAACTCCTTGGCGCTCATGCGCCGTCCCAACGAACCACGTTGGTATCGCACGCGATTTAGTTCTCGACACGATGCCGGCTTTAGGGTGAACACAAAAGAGGTTCTGGAGTTTGGCACGATGGCGTCGGAAGGGTCGAGAAAAGGATCATTGCTGGTGGCAGCCTGTACAGGAAAACGTGCTCCGGATCATCATTGTGCGTATTTTTTCCCCCGCCGGCGGGTCACGGAAAAGCGCGACATTATCTGTTGCTTGTTCGATGCGATCCTCGAGCACGGACTTAAATGGCCATTCCTGGTATGTCTTCGACAGCTTGGCATTCGCATATACACGCCGCGCAGTAATCGGGTCTCCCTGCTTCACGAGCATGTCACCCATGTTGAGGAAGAATCCCTCGCAATTATGAGGCGCGATCCATGAATTCCAGCAGACGCGTTTGGGTCCAGTCTTCGTCTCTAGCGCCATGTACTTATCATACTGCGCCGTGCGGCGATCCACTTTCTCTCCGCCGCAGGCATCAACGTTTTGCCATTGGAAGTCGACCGCCTCCGCGTAGATCGGGTCAGTAAACGGCAGCTGGCTGAGCGCATAGCCGGCGGTGAACAGGTTGAACTCGGGCCACGCCTTTGCGGCCCGCAGGAGATCAAAATAACCGTTGCGAGTACCCTTTTCATCGCCGTCCATGGCGGCCTCTGCGAGCTCGAGCGATGCCAGAAACCCCCTGAATCGCTGATCGTGCGGCGCAAGGCGCACAGCCTCAGCAAAATACTTACGGGCAAGCACAATGTGGTCGGCAATGGAAGCGGTGGGCTTATCCAGGCGTGCCCGCTCGGCGTAGGCCCAGATGTGGGCGAAGGCGAGATGAGCCGTCGTATCCACGTCGCGCGGATTTTCAAGGTAGGCCGCGGTGAGCGCCTCGATCACGCCGGGAAGCTGCTCGTAGCGGCCGCCGTGAAAGGCATCCCAGAATTGCGCGTTGGCATCCTTCGCCTTCCCGGAGGTAACTGCGCTGGGCGTTTTCTCTGGAGCCAGCCACACCTCAATCTCTGAGCGCGCCTGCCAGCCGACGACCACAAGAAGCAGCGCGAGACCAGCCAAAGCACAAGTCGTAACGACCAGTCGATGTCTCATGTTGACGGCACGTCGGAAACGACTCATCTGTGAACCACGTGCAATCTGCTTGGCGCTTCCGCGCGGAATGCTTTCCAACGAGGTCGGAGGAGCGAATGGCGTAGGTTGGAGCATTCCATCCCTCCCGGGCTTATCATCGGCTGCAGACGCTTTCCATTCTCTTGGCGCAGCTGCTGCGCAGCCTTTTTCGGACGATCGCGAGGACCGACAGCTGCCCAGCTGCGTCGGATTCATCTTTCCAGGAAGGCTTCTCTGAACGTTGCGCAATATCTCTTGAAAAAATCGCGGAATTTTGGACTTTTCTTGTTGCTCAGGTCATGGAAGGGAGGTCTCGACCACCCGAGCCAATGAACGATGTAGGTTAAAGCGAACGCGCCCACCAGCACCGCGATCGGAATCAGGGGGTTCTTGTACACTGCCGTCAGCCCAAGCCCGACAACTAAGATGACGTTCAGTCCCCCTAGTATGCTCCAATTCAGCAGCGAATCGCCAACGAGCCAGCTGGCAAACATAGCGACCGGGTTCAGCAAAACGGCCACAAGCAGGAGCGGCACAGCGATGAGGGGGATCCATTGCTGATAATAAGCCGTGACCACTGCCGCATAACCCGTCAACTGCAGCAATACGTAGGTAAGCAGGCCGCCTATTAAAAAAAGGAACCCCATGTGATTTTTGTAAATCTGCTGGACCATTTCCTTTGCCCCTTCCACCTTGTATGGCCCGCTTTGCCTAAACTTGAAAGCTGCGTTTGGAAAAATGTAGTGAATTATGACGTCCTTCACGCTGCGACAATCTGAAAGACGCGTGTCTATTTTCAACAGTTGCGCGATATCGTCCGTATAAAACCCGTAGGGAACCAAATGATCTGCAGGGGTCCTCTGTTCTGAGTGGTAATAGTGCTTGTTGTACTTTTCGATTCTCTTCTCCAGAGTCCCATTGATCTCGTCATTGAAGCGGGGATCGGTGACCATCTTGTGGGTGAGCAGGCATTGCATTTCGGTGATATTGTTCAGGCCCCCGGTGGTAGGCCGCATCAATCCGATGAAATAGACATTGCGCAACTCCTTGGGAATCATACCCATGAAATTGTTGCGACAGTCGTATTCATATTTGCGCTTGAGAGAGCCTTCGCCCACCACAATCTCCGGCAAGTTGGGGACTTCATAATCTCCGTCGATGATGTGGTCATATTTGATAACCTTATCCTTCCACCGGATGGTGCCTTGCTCCCGGTCAATGACGGTTTCCTTCTTCGGCCATAGCTCCACCAGGCCATGCTCGAGAAAAAAGGCGATATCATTCAGGAGGTAGCCGTCCTTGATGGACTGCTTCAGCGCATCATTGTCGAACACTTGCTGGTAAGAA
>QHOR01000180.1:0-464 GCA_003219395.1 Verrucomicrobiota bacterium
GAACGTGCCGGGAAATCCATGAATTCCGACTGCATCGATGTACTTCATTACGCCGCGTTCGCACATCAGCCGCACCCATTGCGCGTCGAGGGGGCCACTCGCGCCCAGGACTGTTTTCTTGCCGCGCTGTTGCGCCCAATGCGCAGCGCCGCCGACCATCTGACAAAAAATCAACCAGTGCGGATCGAGTGTTGTGTCCCACTCGAGTGGACTGCGCGGTTTGTTCCAAAGCTCAACCCACTCGAAGAATTCGCCGAATCGGGTGATAAAGACGTCGAGGAAATCAGCGTATTGCTTCGGATCGCGCGGCGGAGAACACTGGCTGGGGGTAATGCCAAGGCCTGGCGGCGTATAATGAAAACAAGGAAGCAGGTTTAGTTCTCGGGCGAGCGTCGGCAACAGCCAGGCGTACCATTTCTCACCACCTTCGGTATGCCAGTCGGCCCAGGAAATTCCGGTGCGCA
>QHOR01000180.1:477-5014 GCA_003219395.1 Verrucomicrobiota bacterium
TCTTCGCCGGGACGGAGCCATTCCAGAATTCCCAAAACAGGACGGCCGTTTTTCATACTGCCAGCCCTCGGAGATCCAATTCGCGGGCCGCGTGATCCACTCGGTCCACCGCGATTTGTCCTTCAAGCCAGCTGGCCAGGTCCAGTAAACCTTCTTCCAGCGTGATGCGCGGCTGGTAACCGAGAACTGCTCGAGCACGCGAAATGTCGGCGAAACAGTTTCGAATGTCGCCTATCCGGCATTTCCCGATAACTTTTGGTTGTGTGTCCTCCTTTCCAAGAACTCGCGCGATGTGCGTGGCGATTTCGAGAATGGAATAATCACAGCCGCTGCCGATGTTGAAGACCTCGTCGGCAAGCTCCGGTACTTCCAGAGCAAGCCGACATGCTTGCGTCACGTCGCGCACATGAACAAAATCGCGGCGCTGTTTGCCATCCTCGTTAACAAGAGGCCGATTACCGTTAATAAGTCGGGAAGCAAAAATCGCCAGCACGCCGGTGTAGGGATTGGAAAGTGCCTGACGCGTGCCGAAGATGTTAAAGAAACGCAGCGCGATTGACTTGATCCCGTAAGCCCGTCCGACCGTCAGGCACAGGCGTTCCTGATGATATTTACAAATCGCGTACACCGATGGCAGGGCTGGACGCTTTGTTTCCGGCGTTGGTACCGGGACCAGCGGTTCCCCGTCCGGCGCCAGCACCTCCCAATCGTGTGCGCGGAGTTGTTCGACCGATCGTTCGCGACCTTCAATGAGTGAGCCATCGCGCGCCCGATACAATCCTTCGCCATAAATGCTCATGCTCGAAGCGACGATGAGCCGCTCGACAGGTCGATTGGCGAGCGCTTCCAACAAGGTGGCTGTACCCTGCGCGTTGCAACTGGTGTAATTTACAATTTCGTACATGCTCTGGCCTACGCCCACAGCCGCAGCGAAATGAAAAACGCTGTCGATGTTTTTCAGGGCGTAAGCCACAGCCTGAGGATCGCGAACGTCTCCGTGAATGAACTCGACTTCCGGAGCAAGGTAAGAGGGCCGGCGTGCGGGTTCCCCATGTACTTGGGGTGCCAGATTGTCCAACACTCGCACGGAGTAGCCAAACCGAAGCAGTTCGTCCGCCAAATGCGACCCGACGAAACCAGCACCGCCGGTGATAAGTACGTTCTTGTTAGCCATAGGTTTACCACAAGATCGCATCGCAGCGCATTAGCAGACCTGCGGAAAAGCTCTTAAATTGGTATCGGGTTTTTACCGATATTCACTCGTTAGGCCGAAATGTCAGAAGTGATGCCGGATGAAAATGCCACAATCGAGCCGCTGTCTCCCAAATCGTTGGCAAACCCGCACCCGTTCACCGGACAACATCTATGCGTCCTGAAAAGACGTTGCGTTCTTTAGGACGCTGAGAGCTCACGAACAATTGCTCGCGGTTCTTTGTCGTCGCGCAGACCTTCAAATGTTGCATGTCGCAGCAAGGCGTAATTGGTCCACTCCGTAAAACTGACTTGGGCCACGAGTTGTGGCTTGAGCCAGCATAGCTCTTTCATCTCATCCGAAGTTATGCCTTCGCCGAAGTGACTTTTGCGGCTGCTTGGCAGATTGCTGAATGGACATTTCTGGGACAACAATGGCCGCATGGATTGCAACAGTTTGGAACGTATACGCGGATTGAACCCCTGCCGAACCTTGCCTGCAAAGACCAGTTTTTTACTCTCGTAATAGCCGACGAGGATCGACTGAAAACTTCCCGCATCGGGTTTATAGCCGCCGATAACGAACTCCTGGCTCTTACTGATTTTGAATTTCAGCCAGGAAGTCACGCGCGTCCCCGCGCGGTAAACCGAATCGCGCTTTTTTGCCACCACGCCTTCCAATCCCGCTGATTTGATTGTTCGCATGATCGCTGCCGGCGAGCCTGAAAGGTTCGCGTTATACAGCAGCTGCGAGTCTTCTAGAACTTCACGCAATTTTTGCTTTCGCTGGTGCAACGGTTTTTCTGTCCAGTCCTGTCCTTCCAGATTGAGCAGATCGAATGCATAATAAACGATTCGCCAATCGCGGCCGATGGATGCCCTGTTCTGCAAAGCCTGGAACGAGGGACAGCCTCTCGAATCGACCGCAACGATTTCTCCGTCGACCACAATCGTTCCAGCCCTGACCGACTGAACGTCATTCGCGACAGATGGGAAGTCGGCCGTCAGGTCTTTCTCTTTTAGGGAGATGAGACGCGAATGGTCGCCGTATTTTAATGCCAGCGCGCGATATCCGTCCCATTTCACTTCATAAATCCATTCATCGCCTTGAGGCAGCTCCGCGACTGCAGTCGCTTTCATCGGAGGCACGAAACGCGGCGGTGGAACCACTGGCCGTTTGGCAGATTTTTGTGGCGTCGCGGCAGCCTTGTCCCGCAGTATTTGGCGACCCGAATGCTTCCCGCCGTTCCGAGTGCCTGCAATCTGTTCCATCGTTCGGCCGCTCAATGCGGAAACTGCATCTCGCTTTGCAGAGATCGCCTTCGCGTTGCCGCCGGTTTTGCGCAGAACCCATTTCGTCCTCCCTTTCTCATCGCCGGTTCGATCGAGCGCCCATTCCCCTTTTAGCTTCTTGCCGGCAAGAAAAACCGACAGCCGTCCTTTCCAGTAATTGCCCTCAATCACTTCGTAGGTGCCAAGGTCCCATACCATGATGGTGCCGGCGCCGTATTCGCCGCGTGGAATCACGCCTTCGAATTGCAGATAGTCGATCGGATGATCTTCGGTTTGGAAGGCAGTGTGTGTCTCGTTCTCACAGAGAGGAAGACCCTTCGGAACAGCCCATGACTTGAGCACATCATGCATTTCGAGCCGAAGATCATAATGCAAATGACTGGCGGCATGCTTCTGTACGACAAACCGGCGCCGGCTTCCCTGCGCACTGCGTCTGGGCAGGTTCGGTCCAGGTTCAGTTGTCCGCGTGAAATCGCGTTTCGAACCATAGTCCGAGAGTTCTCCTCGTCGGGGACGTGATTTTGCAGGAACCGAGACAAACTCGTTGGGGAGTCTCTGTTTTAATTTTAGCAAAGGCGCGAACAGATCGCCGATGCGTTTCAGGCGACGCAAGGCTTCATGAGCGTCAAAATCGAGAAGAGCGGCTTCCGGTCTCTTCAGGGCCTTCGCCAGTTCAGTCCAGCGCACCGGCATAGAAACATAAGGTCGATGACGTTTCGCTCGTAATGAATAGACGCCAACGGTGGTTTTGTGGTCGGCGTTCTGGCTCCAATCAATGAACACTTTTTTAACACGCAGATTTTTCGCCATGTCCGCGACAATTTTGTCGGAATGTTGTCGCTCCAGCAGCTCCGCCACCGCGCGCGCGAACGATTGCGTCTGGTCGTACACCACCGGCGTATTCAGCGGCACGTAAATCTGAATACCTTTCGAGCCGGAGACCTTTGCAAACGACTTTAGCCGCAGTTTCGCCAAAACCTCACGCAACACAAACGCTACGTCCGCGCAGTTAAGAATGCTGGCGCCTTCCCCGGGGTCCAGATCAAACACGACACAGGTCGGTCGATTGATATGCGGTACTTTGTGAAGAAATGGATGCAACTCCAGCGCGGCGACGTTCGCCGCCCACTTCAGGGTGCGGCGATCATTAATCAAAATATAATTGATGTCCGCTCCGCCTTCACGACGCGGTACCGGAAAAGTCTTTACCCAAGTGGGAGTGAAAGCGGGCGCATCTTTTTCGTAAAAGGCTTCGCCATGGATCCCGTCTGGATATCGCTTCAGCGTCACGGGCCGGTTTCGAAAGTGGGGCAACAGATAGCGGGCGACGCGCTGGTAGTAGTTCGCTACGTCGCCTTTGGTAAACTTCGCCGCGGGATAAAGAACTTTGTCGGGACGTGAAATGGCGATGTTGCCGTGCGAGCGCACCGGGTTCAGCGCGTGGTGTACAGGTATGCGGCCATATCCCGCGCGTCTTGTTCGCTCACGCCCTGCTCCGGCATTGCAGTGTGCGGATTGACCTGTCGGGGATGTTGTATCCAGCGCTGCAGATTTTACGGTGTGTTCTCTAGCATGCCTGCCAGATAACTGCGTTGCGAAATTCCAATCAGGGGCGGCGCGGTGAGCGCGTTCGAGCCGGGTACACCCGGAATGCTGTGACAAGCAATGCAACCGTACGTGCTCAGCGCAGTTTTGCCGCGATCAGGATCGCCGGCAGTCAACGCTCGCGACCATTTTTGCACTTCGTCCTTGCAGGCGAGCAGCGCCATGGTCGAAGCAAAAAGGACGAACCGATTGGCTTTCATGAGACCTGCTCGAGTGTGATCGATCGCGCCCGCACTTCCGATTCACGCAACCATCCGGCGAATAGAGCCAGGCCCGCGGCGATGTACACGAGTCCCGCTGGCATCCACATAATCAGCCCGCCAAGTTGTTGGTCTTGAAGGGGCGTCAACCCCCAGACCTCGGTACGCTCCGCGTATGCCGGATACCAGAGGGAATTCGCAAACGTCAACAACGCGCCAAGCAGGCCGCTATGCAAAGCAGTGGTAAA
>QHOR01000181.1 GCA_003219395.1 Verrucomicrobiota bacterium
TTGATTTCTGCGATGGCTGTAATTGTGCTGTTGCTATTCCGTGCGCCGGGTTTCGCGTTACGCGGGGCTACCGTGACGCTCTTTTTGCTGATCGTGTCCGCACTGATCAATTGTCGGATCAAGCTGTCTTTGCACGCGCTTTTTGCTTTCTATAGCGCGGTCATTCTTTTTGCGGTCAATCCGTTCGTCGGCGCGATCGCCTTGGCGATGGCCATTCTCGTTTTCTGGTCGCGTGTGTATTTAAAGCGCCACGATCTTTTGGAAATGCTTCTTGGCGTTTTCACAGCGTGGTAGGCCGCTGACCTCGCAGCCGGTAAAGGCGCGGCTCAGTAGCCTCTTACGACATAATGGCCACGAATCCAGACTTGCCGGCCATACCGCCACGTCCAATGCCCGGGTCTCCAGACGTAATACGTGCGCCCATACCAGTAACCGGGACCGCGATAGTAAGGTCGATCGCCGACCGCGATCGCGACCGAGCCTCCTCCGTAGTATGGTCCGGGTCCATAATTAGGCCCATAATAACCCGGAGAAGCGTTGTAATAGCCTTCACAGCCTCCAACCCAGAAGAGGGCTGAGAGCAGAAGAACCAATAGAATCAGTCGTCTCGATCTGCTTTCTGTTTCATTTGCATTTGCCTGATCAACAATGCGCATCTTCATATATTAATATTCGATTTCGACAGAGTTTTACGCGCCTGCTTGGTCACGAAGAAGTTTTCGGAGAGCTTGTAACAGGCTACCGCTACACAACCCCTTGATCGAGCATCGCGTCCGCAACCTTGACAAACCCAGCGATGTTCGCGCCAACCACAAGATTGCCCGGGTACCCGTATTCGTCGGCGGTTTCCCAAGCGTTCTTGTGAATCGTGAACATGATGTGGCGCAAACGCGAATCAACCTCTTCTCGCGGCCATGGTAAACGCATTGAGTTTTGGCTCATTTCCAAGCCTGATGTCGCGACGCCACCTGCATTCGCCGCTTTACCAGGGCCGAAGAGAATTTTCTTCTCGAGGAAAAGATCAACCCCCGCCGGGACGGTTGGCATGTTGGCCGCCTCGGACACGAGATAACAACCGTTCTCCACGAGTTTCTTCGCGTCTTCGCCGGTGATCTCGTTTTGCGTAGCGCAGGGAAATGCGCAATCACATTTGATCTTCCAAGGCCGCTGACCAGCCACATATTTAGCGCGAAACTTCTTCGCGTATTCCGCAATTCGTCCGCGTCGGACGTTCTTAATGCTTTTAACCCAGGCCAATTTTTCCTCGGTGATCCCGTTCTTATCGTAAATGTAACCGCCCGAATCGGACATGGTGACTGGCTTCGCGCCGCACTCGATTAATTTTTCCACAGTAAATTGTGCAGCGTTGCCAGCGCCAGAGACGGTACAGATTTTTCCTTCAATTGTTTGGTCGCGTGTTTTAAGCATCTCCTCCGCGAAATAAACAGCGCCATACCCGGTGGCCTCCGGCCTCATGAGCGAGCCGCCCCACTTAAGCGCTTTGCCGGTCAATACGCCGGTGAATTCGTTTGCCAGACGTTTGTACTGGCCAAAGAGATATCCGATCTCCCGCCCTCCCACGCCAATATCGCCCGCTGGTACATCCGTATTGGCGCCAATGTGCCGGAATAATTCGGTCATGAACGACTGGCAAAAACGCATCACTTCCGTGTCGCTTTTACCCTTGGGCTCGAAATCCGCGCCGCCTTTGCCGCCGCCCATGGGCAGACCCGTCAGCGAGTTTTTAAAGACTTGTTCGAACGCCAGGAATTTAACGATGCTGGCGCTAACGGTAGGATGAAAACGCAAGCCTCCTTTGTAAGGACCGAGAGCGCTGTTCATTTGAACCCGGAACCCGCGATTAACTTGGATCTGGCCTTTGTCATCGATCCAGGGAACGCGGAACTGAATCATCCGCTCGGGTTCAACAAGCCGATCGAGGATCTTTCCATCTCGATACTTCTTGTGGCGTTCTATCACTGGTCGGATCGATTCCAGCACTTCCGTTACCGCTTGAAGAAACTCCGGTTCGTTGGGGTTACGTTTTTTGACAACTTCGAGAACTTGCTGCACCAGGCCCATAAGGGTGTTATTTCTGCAGGTTATTTCCTTGGTAAGCAAATAAAAACGATTGTGCGCGATGCAGGCTTGGAACCCGCGACTTGTCACCGCGGCGACCGCTCACGAAATGTTCTCTCTGGATCTCACTGACTTGTAATTTCAAATTCCTTGTTTCTAATTGCTATCTCGATACGCGCGATTAGCTCAGTGGTAGAGCACTTGCTTCACACGCAAGGGGTCGCTGGTTCGATACCAGCATCGCGCATGTTCTAAGCTCCCGAATGTTTTACACATACGCGCTGAGGTGTGACGATGGCGAATTGTATGTTGGCTCGGCAGTTGACCTCCGGAAACAACTTGCGCACCACCGCGCGGGCCGTGTCCAGGCGACTGCGCATCGCTGCCAGTGAGACTGGAGTATTACGAGGCGTGTCGTTCTGAACTAAAGGCCCGCCTGCGCGAAAAACAGCTCAAGACCGGATTTGGGCGAGCGTAACTGAAGCGGCGTCTACTTTGAAGGTCGCTCCGCGCCCGCAACCCTTCGCGCAGCGATGCGGCCGGGGGTTCGATCCCAGCATCGCGCATGTTCCCATCAGACGCGCTTGCCCTCTCGTCCGTCGCATTTTATTTAGAAGCATGTCCGAACATAAAATTAGTCTCAGCTGGAAACGCGGCGATACGCCGTTTGAGTATCAGAAATATTCGCGCGATCACACTTGGAAATTTGAGGGCGGACACGAAATGCAAGCGTCCGCAGCTCCAGCATATCTGGGCAATCCGAAGCTGGTGGATCCGGAAGAGGCGTTTGTGGCATCACTCTCGAGTTGCCATATGCTCACGTTTCTCGCCATAGCAGCGAAGAAAAAGTTCGTGCTCGATGAGTACATTGACGATGCGGTTGGCCACATGGAAAAAAACGCCGAAGGGAGGCTCGCGATTACACGCGTGACCCTAAATCAGAGATTGAAATTCTCCAGCGACAAGCAACCCACTGCGCAAGAGATCGAAGAAATGAACCATGCTGCACACGAGCAATGCTTCATTGCGAATTCGGTAAAGACCCAAATCACGGTCGAAACGCGGACGTAAACCACTCTCGCTTCATCCCGCGTCATTTGTCCATTTTGTCATGTCGAGCGGAGTCGAGACATCTCTCGATATTTGCGAAATAACGGAGACATTCCTCGACTTCGCTCGGAATGACAAGAAGCTGCATTAATCATTCGTCGAAAACATGAGCACGCCCCCCGACACGCAGCGCCCGGTTTCGCAAAGCTGCGGCGCGGCAAGCATGGAAAAAATCGTGAGCTTATGCAAACGGCGCGGTTTCATTTTCCAATCCAGCGAGATCTATGGCGGATTGAACGGGGCGTGGGATTACGGGCCGCTCGGTGTCGAGTTAAAGCGAAATCTTAAAAATTACTGGTGGCAGGTGACCGTGCATGAGCGGGAGGATGTGGTGGGTATGGACGGATCCATTCTGACTCATCCTGCTGTGCTAACGGCGTCCGGACATGTGGAAGGATTTTCTGATCCGATGATCGATTGCCGGAGTTGCAAGGCACATTTGCGCGCTGACCAGCTCGTGGAAAAAAAAGGCGCTAAGCAGTGTCCAAATTGCGGCGGAAAAGATTTAACCGTACCGCGTCAGTTCAACTTGATGTTCGAGACGCACGTCGGTGCTGCAACGGATGAAAGTTCGATTGCGTATCTGCGTCCAGAGACAGCTCAATCGATCTTTGTTCAATTCAAAAACATCCTCGAAGTGTCGCGCAGGAAACTGCCATTCGGCATTGCGCAGATCGGCAAAGCATTTCGCAATGAAATTAATCCACGCAATTTTACATTTCGCTCACGCGAGTTCGAACAGATGGAGCTCGAATACTTTTGCCGCGCCGAGCAGGGAATGGAATTACTCGAATATTGGAAGAAAGAACGCCTGAGGTTTTACGAAAACATCGGAATCTCGCACAGCAAACTTCATGTGCTAACGGTGCCCGACGACGAACGCGCGTTTTATTCAAAGGGGACTTACGACATCGAATATGATTTTCCCTTTGGGCGTCAGGAACTCGAAGGCGTCGCCTATCGCACGGACTACGATTTGTCTCAGCACCAGAAAGCCAGCGGGAAATCCCTCGACTATTTTGATGAGGAAACGAAGCAGCGATTTGTTCCGCATGTCGTGGAACCGAGTGCTGGGGTTGATCGCACAGTACTCGCATTGATCTGCGAAGCGTATTCGGAAGATCAAGCGCCGGATGAAAAAGGAAAGATGGAGACGCGCTTGGTCCTACGATTTCATCCGCGGATGGCTCCGATTAAATGCGGTGTGTTCCCGTTGCTCAAGAACAACCCGCAGTTGGTGGCGAAAGCGAAAGAAATTGTCGCTCTTTTGCGGCCGCACATGCTTGTTTTCTATGATGAGAGCGGAGCCATCGGCCGTCGCTATCGACGTCAGGATGAAATTGGTACGCCTTTCGGCATCACGGTCGATTTCGAAACGCTGGGGGAAAAAGATCCGGCGCTGGGCGACACCGTGACGTTGCGCCATCGTGATTCGATGAAACAAGAGCGCGTTGCAATCCAAGATCTGCCGTCAATCTTGCGCGAACAGCTCGCCTAATGGATCTGGCGCAGTTCCGCGAATACTGTCTGAGCAAGGCGTGTGCAAGTGAGGACACGCCATTCGGGCCCAATGTTCTCGTGTTCAAAGTCAGCGGTAAAATGTTCGCGCTGGCAACACTGGACGAA
>QHOR01000182.1 GCA_003219395.1 Verrucomicrobiota bacterium
TCGCTTCGATGGCTGGGGCGTAATCAATAATCCTCAACTGTGCGCCGCTTGCGAGCATACCCAGGTCGCGTGGATGCCGTGGCGTCGGTGGATGATGCAAGAACTCCGCGGGATAGCCTTTTACGATTCCGTCGACATCGTGAACACGCAGCTGACGTTCGTCGACCAGGAGCCGACTTGTTGGCGGGTCGCCTTTGAAAAGCGTCATTGTCCCTTCAATTCCCCAAATTCTGCCGATCAGCGATCCGATTAACAGGGTGATGATCCCGAGATGGGTGATGAGAAAGGCGACATGATGTTTGCGCCATGGCCAACGAGACAGCGCAGAACAAGCAAGGTTTGCCCCAAGTAAAACAAGCCAAAGATTGAACCAAGGCGCCCTATAAACGTAGGCGCGCGAAACTTTGGCGTCGAAGCTTGACTCGTAGAGTGTGCCTGCTATCGCGGCGACAATGATCACCGCAAGCAGGACGACTGCCAGCTTCAGCGATGCGAAGAATTCGAAAATCCGATTGCGCTGCCAAGCGGGCTGCTGGGATGAGTTCGAGCTTGCCATGCCAAGATCGACACATTCCGCGAGGAGAATGCGGCATTCAAGGTGGAAGGCGCTGTCCTCAACGCCTTGGCAAAATACATGAGCCAGCGGCGACTAAATTCTTGCGTTCGCAACCGCTGCCGCCATAAATCATGCCTTCCCGCCCTGCAGCCATCTATTTCGATCGGGGTGCCCTGCCGATTCGTATTTTCGAAGAAGCCGAGCCAGCGTACACATCTTGCCGGTCATTGCGCGACTTTACGTCGGCAATGCCGGATAAATCGTGCGAAAAACTCCAGGTCGATGCAGCGCAAATCGCCTATCATCGAGTTGAACCTGGCCGACCGTGGCCATCCTTCGATGAAGGATTTGCAGCGGGTCTTCCATCCACCTCAACGCGTCCAGGCTTTCCAGCGTTTGCGAATTGGTTTTGCGTAGCGGTCCACGTCGAGCTTTTTCAATTGTTTCACGCCATCTTTTACTGCTTCAGCCGAATCTTCATACTTTTGCCGCGCTGATTTGAACAACGGCCAGAGAAAAGGCAGCGAAAGAACGCCCCAGTCGACATGTCCCAGTGGCGACTTCAGCTCCAGTTCAGTCTTTCGCTCCCCGGTTGATGCAAAACGGATAGCTAATCCAATCGCAATGCCGAGTCCCAGCGCACCAAGGATGGTCGGCACGGGATTTTCGCGTACGAAGTATTCAGTACGCTCCCGCGCGCGGCCGGCTTTTTCTTTTGTTTCATCCCACGTCTGGCTCATGGTCGTGGAAAATTTGTTTGTTGCTCGACGAAACTGCTCACGCCCACCCGATCCAATTTCTTCTGCGCCCGACTGAACCTGAGTCGGCAGCGGTTCGTCCCTCGTAAGATTGTTTTCGTTCGGATTAATCATACAAAATAAAATCGAAAATGACCGGCAGTTTGCGCCTCTTGACTTCTGTAGGCGTTGGTCTCCGGAGGCCCTATGTCAACGAAGTCAGCTGCGAAGTGTGCCCTGATGTCCTACACGGCAGCTGTATCGCGCTCTCGGCCTGCGCAGAACGTCAGCCGCTATAGCAGTTGGCGGTACGCCTGGTAAATCTCCTTGTCCCATAGAACGAATATCACTTTATCGAGCTGGTTCTGAGTCGTGAGGAAATCTCGCGTGGTTTTTACCGCGATCTGCGCTGCTTCTGGAATCGGATAGCCGTATGCGCCGCAACTGATCGCCGGGAAAGCGATGCTCTTGATTCTATTTTCAACCGCGAGCTGTAACGAACTGCGATAACAATTCGCCAGGATCTCAGGCTCATGCTGTTTTCCTCCTTTCCAAACCGGACCGACTGTGTGAATGACGAAGCGGGCAGGCAATCGATATGCGCGAGTAATTTTCGCTTCACCGGGTCGACAGCCGCCCACGGTCCGGCATTCTGCAAGTAACTCAGTTCCCGCGGCGCGATGAATCGCGCCATCGACCCCACCGCCACCAAGAAGCGTGGTATTCGCCGCATTCACGATCGCATCCACATCGAGCTTCGTGATGTCGCCCCGGATGATCTCGATCTTGCTATCGGGATTCTTCATCATCGCTTTTGAGAAAAACGACCAGACAGGCCGTGGTCTGGTAAAACTATAACGTCGTTACGTCGAATTTCTCCGATTCAACGCATTAACATGGCGAAGCCATTCTCATGGCGCGAGCCGATCAATCCGCCAGCCACTGTCCTTCTGCCGAGTGTAACGGAAGCGATCATGCAAGCGGTTCGGGCGACCCTGCCAAAATTCGATCATATCCGGCGTCAGGCGATACCCGCCCCAGTGCGGCGGTAACGGAATCCGGCTGTCGGCAAAGCGTTCCGTCATCTCGGCCATGCGCGCGTCGAGCACGCGGCGGCCGTCGAGGACTTTGCTTTGACGCGAAGCCCATGCACTCAGCTGACTGCCCACGGGCCGCGAATGAAAATACGTTTGCGACTCTTCACGCGAAGTCCTTGCTGTTTCCCCGCTGATGCGGACCTGTCGGTCCAGTTCGATCCAATAAAAAGCCAGCGCCGCGTACGGGTTGGCATCGAGCTGCTTTCCTTTTTCACTTTCGTAGTTGGTAAAAAAAACGAAGCCGTCCTGGTCGAAACCTTTCAAGAGAACAATGCGCACGGATGGCCTACCGTCAGCCCCTGCCGTCGCCAGGCTCATTGCATTCACATCTCGAATCCCGGCCTCAATCGCAGCGGTAAACCAGTTTCCAAATTGCTTGATCGGATCCGCGTCAAGATCGCTTCGGCGCAGGCCGTGCGCTGCGTGTTCGTAACGCGAAACGGTGGGGTCACGTGGCGTTTGCATAAGCCCGACGATGGTCCTGCATAATATTGCGCCGCACGGACATTGTCGACCCGCTGACGCGATTCACCAATTGTCGGAGACGATTTTCTGAAGCTCGCTTCGCTATGTGAGAAGCCTTGCCGTCCGCGCGCGAGCCCGGCCGTTAGAGCGGAAACGCTTGCCTGTAACTGCTTTACTTCTGATCGTTTAGGACAGTTCGAGGTCGCGGCTTGTTCAGCTCAACCCGAGCGGTCACCTTTTGGATTTGCGCTGCCTGCTCTTTCACTATCGTATCGAGCGCTGCAATTTCTTTCTTGAGTTCCAGCACCGTGCAATGCTCTGTTCCCGAAAAGGGCGAAGGTTCCATTGGCCGTGTTTGCCTCCAGCCGCAGTGTTGCCAAAGAGCGCTCCAGCGCCCGTGGCTGTATTTCCATGTGCCGCGTTCACAAGGAGTGCCCCAGCGCCGATGCCGGTATTGAAATTGCCTTCTGTGTTGGTGAGAAGCGAAAACAAGCCAACCGCTGTGTTGTATGTCCCAGTGCTGAGGCTCAAAAGGGGGTTCTGGCCTTCTGCTGTGTTGCTCCGGCATAGCCGCCGTCCGGCGGCGGGGTGACGGACTGCGCGTGTGGCAAGAGTCCAACGCAAATAATTACAATCACAATGAGAGTTAGGTTCTGAAGCTTCATACTTATTTTTCTTTCTGTGAGTTTTTCCCGGTGTGATTGACCCTGCCCGCCTGAGGCCCGACGCCTGAACAGGGAGGAAAGTTTCGGGAGAAAAGCTTCCTACCGGCCCCCGATCCAGATTGGGTCGCAAAGCTCAGTTTCGAAAAAAACCTTGGCTGCTTAGCAAGAAAAATTCACTACCGAGCAGTGGTCACAGGTGTCGGTCTCGCGCTTTGCCGCAGCTTCTCGATGACTTTTGGAACGAATTCAATCGCGCGATTGATTTGCGCCTCCGTATTGAAGCGGCCAAACGAGAAACGCAGACTGCGTCGGGCGTCGTCGCCGTTCGGATTCATTGCCCGCAGTACGTGCGAAGCTTCCTGTGAACCGGTCCGACAGGCCGAGCCGGCTGAGCAACAGATGCCTTGTCGGTCTAACAAAAGAAGTGCGGCCGAAGATTCGATGCCTTCGAACGAAAGACTCGATGTGTTTGAGAGCCGCGCAGCACCTTCACCATTCACTGATACACCGCTGACATTTTCAACCACTGACTTCTCAAATCGATCGCGCATGGACCGAATATTACGTTTTTCTTCGGTGAGGTATTTGAGGGCCTGCTCGGCTGCTTTTCCAAGGCCAACAATTGATGCGACGTTTTCAGTCCCGCCACGTCGCCCGTTTTCCTGGCCGCCGCCGGCAATCAATGGATTGAAGCGGGTGCGGCGGTCAATGTAAAGCGCGCCCACGCCTTTTGAGCCATGAAATTTATGCGCCGAAAGAGAGAGGAAATTTATCGGCGTGTCACGGAGCCGCATCGGAATTTTCGCGGTCGCTTGGACAGCGTCTGTGTGAAACGGGACGCCTTTCTCACGGCAGATTTCAGCGATTTTCTCAATTGGAAATATCACGCCGGTCTCGTTATTGGCCCACATAACTGAAACGAGCGCCGTTTCCGGGCGAATCGCAGCTTCCAATTCGGCAAGGTCGAGATTCCCGTGCTTGTCGACGCCGAGAAATGTGACGTCGCATCCTGTTTGGCGCAGCACGGCGCTGTGTTCCACCGCGCTGGAGACCAAATGCCCGCGCCGAGCCTGAAGATGCAGCGCCGAATTGATCACTGCATTATTGGATTCTGTGCCGCCACTGGTGAAAACAAGCTCCGTCGGTTCACAACCGAGCAACGCGGCGAGCCGTTCCCGCGCCAGATTTATGGCTTTCCTAGCCATGGCAGCAAAGCCGTATCCACTCGACGGGTTACCGTAATGCCTGGTCAAAAACGGCAGCATTTCCTCAATCACAGCGGGATCAAGCTGTGTCGTGGCGTTGTTATCGAGATAGATGATTTCGTTGTCTGTCATTATGCACTTTCGTGCTCCTGCTCTTACTCCTTAGACCAAGCATGAGCAAGAGTAAGCGAGGGACTACTCGATTGGAAACTTATCCTGCTTCGACTTAATCTTCCGCGCATGATTTCGTGGGAGCTGGCGAATCCGCAACTGCGCGAGATCACGGTTTACCAACCAGGAAAGCCGATCGAGGAAACGGCTCGCGAACTTGGCCTCGATCCAGATGCGATCGTCAAGCTGGCTTCCAACGAGAATCCGCTAGGCCCGTCTCGAAAGGCGATGGAGGCAATGCGTGACGCTCTGGACAAGGGTCACCTGTATCCAGATGGCGCCGGGTTTTGCCTCTGCAACGCACTGGCGGCCAAGCTCGGCCTCGCTGCGGAAAATGTCATTCTTGGCAATGGTTCGAATGAAGTCCTTGAGTTTCTTGGTCACGCCTTTCTCAATCCCGGTGACCACGTTGTCACGGCTCAGTACGCCTTCATCGTTTACAAGTTGATCGCGACTTCATTTGGTGCGCGCGCTGTTGAAGTGCCCAGCCCGGATTACCAGCAGGACGTGGACGGAATTCTGGCTGCGATCACGCCGAAAACCCGG
>QHOR01000104.1:0-4437 GCA_003219395.1 Verrucomicrobiota bacterium
AGCCGTTGTAGAAAAACAACCAGTTGTAGATTTTTCCGTAGCTGCTTACCCCCCAGGCAATCGGTTTATCGGGATTTGCGCCATAATGGCGATAGTAGCCGTTGAGATAACTGAAGCAGTGGCCCAGGTACCAGAACGGCAGGAAATAAAAAATCACGTAGCGCCAGTTGAACAGGAACATTACAAAGAGGGCGGCTGCGAACGCAGCCAGCTCAAGATTGCCCCAGAATAGATCGCCATTGCTGCGTTTGCGCAGTTCCCTTCGAATTGCTCCCACATCGTCCCGAAAGAAACTCAAGAACACATATCGCCATGGATTTTCCGCTTCACCGTGGTGACCGTGGCGATAAATGGACAACCAATCAACAGTGTCGCCTTTTTCGTCCTGGCGATCGGAATTGCCCTTGTGATGCCGCATGTGGACGGCATCGTACATAGTCTGCGAGAAGCAGCACGCTATGGATTGTGTGACTCCAAAAATGCGATTCAAAGTGTTCGAGCGAAAGAACGGATTGTGAATGAAGTTGTGCCCAACCCCGTTGATGTTCGCGTTGACCATCAGCGAATAGACGAACCCGAGAATCAGCATCACCCACAGCGGCGCGTGCGGATAAAGGACAAACAATCCAAGGAAGTAAACCAGATGAAACAGACCGGACAATGCTGGTATGGCATCCCAGCGAGTATGCGCGAACAACCGGGAGTTTGTTTTCGGCCGTTCTATTCGAATAAGCTCGGCATTCATTTTGCGAAAATCAGGGTGCTGAAACTTGGCTACAGAAAGTTGATTGGCAAGTTTTGAAGATTGCCAACGCCATTCCCCTACGCCTAACTTAGCCGCTTCATGTTCGCGCTCCAACCGGAATTAAAGATTTTCAGCGGCTCTGCGAATCGTGATCTAGCCGAGCGCATTTGCAAATACGTGGGTGTGCCGCTGGCTCAAGCGACGATTAGCTCGTTTCCAGACGGCGAAACTTACGTAAGGATCGAGGAAAATATCCGGGGCCACGATATTTTCATCATTCAGCCGACCTGCCCGCCCACTAACCAGCACCTGATGGAGTTGCTCATCATGGTGGATGCGGCACGGCGGGCCAGCGCTGATCGGATTACAGCGGTGATTCCATTCTTCGGCTACGCCCGACAGGACCGGAAGGATCAACCACGAGTCCCGATTACCGCCAAACTGGTGGCGAATTTGCTGTACGCGGCCGGAGTAAGCCGCGTCCTGACAATGGATTTGCATGCCCAACAGGTCCAAGGCTTCTTCGACATCCCGGTGGATCACCTTTATTCCTTGCCCGTGTTAATTAAATATCTGCGGCAACAGCTCAGCGGAAAAACGACCGTTGTTTCGCCAGATTTGGGCGGCCTGAAGATGGCTTCAGCTTACGCCGAGGCATTGCACGCGAATCTCGCGATTGTGGCAAAGGAACGCCGGAGCGCCACAGAGACCGAGGCTTTATATCTGATCGGCGAAGTGGAAGGTCGCGATGTGTTGTTAGTGGATGATCTGACTGAGACGGCCGGCACACTGACTTCCGCCGCTGAGCTTTTGAAAAAACGCGGCGCACAAAAAATCTACGCCGGCGTCTCGCATGCCGTTCTGGTTGATATCGCAATCGACCGTTTGCAAAAGTCTCAAATTGCGGAATTAGTAACGACGAACAGCACGCCTGTGCGCACCGTAAAAGGGTTTAAAACCACGGTGCTATGCGTTTCCGAGCTTCTCGGAGAAGGCATCAAGCGGATCCATAATGACGAATCGGTGTCGTCGCTGTTTAACATAGAGAACGGAACAAATGGCAAAACAGGTTAAGTTAAAGGCAGAGCCGCGAACGAATGTGGGCCGCTCGGGCGTGACCAAGCTACGCGCTCGTGGATTGATTCCAGCCGTGATTTACGGTGGAAACGTTAAACCGCAGTCCCTACAAGTTGCCGCCCGGGACATCAATGCAATGATGAGCCACGCTTCGGGCGAAAACGTGTTGGTTGACCTCGAAATCGCGGGTGAAAAATCGAACCTTGCGGCTCTGGTGCAGGAGGTGCAGCATTCACCGGTGCGTGGCGAAATCGTCCATGTCGATTTTCACGCCATTTCCATGGATGAAGCCATTCAGGCTGAAGTTCCCCTCGAACCGACTGGCACGCCTGTCGGCGTTAAGACTTTCGGCGGACTGCTCGAACAGAGCCTGCGCTCTCTCGCCATCGAATGTTTGCCTCGTGACTTACCGGATCGGATTGTCGTAGATGTGTCGCAATTAAACATCGGTGATTCCATTCACGTACGCGACATTCAACTGCCCTCTGGCGTTGCGGCAAAAGTGCCAGCAGATTTGACCTCATTTTCCGTCCTCGCTCCAGTCGTCGAAGAAGAACCGGTTGCGGTTGAAGCTGAAGCCGCGGCGGCAGGACCAGAAGTTATCACTGAGAAGAAAGAAGAGGGCGAAGCGACTGGTGCCGCGCCAGCTGCAAAGGAAAAGGCTCCAAAAGAAAAAGAACAAAAGAAGTAGCCTTGTTGATTGCGGATTGCGAAAAACGCCAATCGGGCTCGGATCGGATCACGGATTGAGCGGACGTGGAAGGATCAGCTCCACAAATTCGCTTGGTGGCCGGGCTGGGAAACCCTGGGCCAGAATATGCGTCCACCCGGCACAACATCGGTTTCATGGTAGCCGATCAGCTTGCTGCGCAATTTAGATCCACTTGGCAAAAATCGACAAAGTGGGACGCCTTGTGGACGAAATGTGGAGACGTGTTTCTCGCTAAACCGATGAGCTGCATGAACCGGAGTGGCCTTCCGCTCCTGGCCATAGCACAGTTCTATAAGATCCAGCCGACCGAGGTTCTTGTGATGCTTGATGATATGGCGTTGCCGCTTGGCCGTCTGAGATTGCGACTGGGCGGTGGTTCCGGCGGTCACAATGGCCTTGAGTCCGCTATAACGCAATTTGGTACAGAAGAAATCCCGCGTCTCCGCATCGGAATCGGACAGGCTCCAGCTGCAGGATCAGTCGATTACGTATTGAGCCGCTTCTTCGAAGAGGAAAAACCGATTGTTCGATCCGCAGTCGAGCGCGCGGCAGCAGCAGTAAAATGCGCGATTGACAATGATCTCATTTCCGCGATGAACATCTTCAACAAAGCTGAAGAACCATGAAAAATCGTTACGAAGCCCTGCTTGTGCTAAACGCGCAAGGCCGGGAAGAAACAGTCAAAGAAATCATTGACCGATTGGAATCTGAGTTCCAACAAGAAGGCGCACAGATCGAACAGGTGCAGAAAATGGATAAGCGGCAGTTTTCCTATGCCTCCGGACCGCTCAACGCAGGATATTACGTCAACTTTGTTTTCAACGCCGAGCCGCAGTCGATTGCGAAACTGCGCTCGAAATTCAAGCTCGACCCGGAGGTTTATCGCCAGAATTATCAGCGCCTCCACGAAAAAAAGGAAAAACCTGCGAAAAAGATGGCGAAAGCCAAGTGAGTTCGATATAAGCCAGGAATGGCCAGTTTCAATAAAGTCATTCTGCTCGGAAATCTCACACGCGATCCGGAAGTCCGCTATACGCCCAAGGGCAGTGCAGTGTGCGATCTTGGCATCGCCGTCAACCGCATTTACACCACTGAGGGCGGGGAGAGACGCGAGGAAGTTACTTTTGTAGATGTTGTGTTGTGGGCGCGCCTGGCCGAAATCGCAGGCGAATATTTGAGAAAAGGCAGACCTGTATTCATCGAAGGCCGTCTGCAAATGGACAGCTGGGATGACAAGCAGACCGGACAAAAGCGCACAAAACTTCGCGTGGTGGGCGAGAGTATGCAGTTGCTAGGCGCTCGTCCCGGAGGCGCGGCGGCTGAGGGCGCCGAAGAGGATCGAAGCGCTGTCGGCAAGACGACTGCGCCGCCGAAGGCCGCTAGATCCGCCGAGCCAGACGACGACGAAATTCCCTTCTAGAAATAGCGCAAGTCTTCGCCTTGCGACTTACGAATGAACGCGACAGAAGCATGTATCGCGCTCAATATGCTACCAACAGTCGGGCCGGTACGGCTGCGAAAACTGCTGGACGTATTCCAGCAGCCGCAAGAAATCCTCGCAGCGAAACGCAACGAGCTTCGGCAAGTGGAAGGTATCGGTAGCGAAGTAGCCGATCAAATCAGCAGTTGGGAATCGATCATCGATCTTGGTGCGGAGCTCGATCGGATTCGCCAATTCGGAGCCACAGTGATTACTCAGGAATCAGCGTCCTATCCCAGGGCATTGCGTGAGATCCATGCACCCCCAATTGTGCTTTACATTTGGGGTGAATTAAAAGAACGCGACCATCACGCGATCGGCATCATCGGCGCACGGCGTACTACGCATTACGGAGTCGAATGCGCAAAAAAGCTGGCATATCAACTTGCATACGCAGGGTTGACGGTAATCAGTGGACTAGCG
>QHOR01000104.1:4566-5202 GCA_003219395.1 Verrucomicrobiota bacterium
GCCATGGCGCCATCGTGTCTGAGTTTTCTATGGAAATCGAACCGGGCCGCCAGACCTTCCCTATGCGCAACCGGATCATTTCGGGTTGGAGTCATGGGGTTCTTGTAGTGGAGGCAGGCTTGAATAGCGGGGCGCTTATTACCGCTTCTCAAGCCCTCGAACAAGGAAGATCAGTTTATGCTGTGCCCGGTCATATCAACGCGCCGAGCGCGATGGGATCGAACCGTCTTATCCAGCAAGGGGCCAAACTTGTGATGGATGCCAGCGACGTCCTGGATGACTTACAGATTCTTCTCCCTGAGACAAAACCGTCTCCCGAAGCCGCCGCGCGGCCCTTACCGTCGCTTTCCGAGCAAGAGCGCTGCATTTACGACGCAATCGAAGCGGCAGAGACATCAATTGATGACATCACAGACAAAACACAGCTACCGAGCGCGACGGTTTCATCTACCCTGTTACAACTGGAATTGAAGCGTTTGGTAAAACAATTGCCGGGGAAGTACTTTGTAAAACTGGGGTAATGACGGTGTTAGGCGGCTTCACCGAGGGAAGAATACCTAAGAAAGCTCTCCTACTTGCAAAAGTCCGGTAAGTGGGTTCGATTGCCAGCCCCGATGTCCAAGTGTCTCATCATTA
>QHOR01000104.1:5255-8993 GCA_003219395.1 Verrucomicrobiota bacterium
GCCCTGGGTGGCTTCAAAAAGGGCAAAGACTTCTACGACAACGAGAAATATCTCATTTCGTGGGCTATCGGCCACCTGTTTGATCTCGCGGTACCTGCGTCCATGAAAGCCCAGGACAAGTGGGATATGAAGAAACTGCCCATCATGCCGCCGGAATTTGAACTCGCGCCTGCAGAAAAAATGGGCGCTCGCGTCAACGTTCTTCGCAAGCTCATCAAAGACAAAAATGTTGAAGACATCATCAATGCCTGCGACGCCGGTCGCGAAGGTGAATTGATCTTTCGTTACATCATCCAATACGCCGGCACAAAAAAGCCAATCAAACGGCTTTGGTTGCAATCGATGACCTCGGAGGCCATTCGTGACGGCTTTGCCAGATTGCGCAGCGATGCTGAAATGCAGCCTCTGGCCAGCGCGGCGCGAAGCCGGAACGAAGCAGACTGGCTGGTCGGCATCAACGCGACGCGCGCGTTTACGTTACGTCTCAGTGGCGGTCGAGGAAGCACGGTCACTTCACTTGGGCGCGTGCAGACTCCAACCCTGACCATCATCGTGGATCGCGAAAGAAAAATTCAGGAGTTCAAACCGCGCGAGCTACACGAAATCATTGGCAAATTTCGTGCCGAAGCTGGCGAATACCCGGGTCGCTGGTTCGATGAAACATTTAGAAAAGACGAGGCGGAAAGCGAGCGAACACAGAGGCTGCTGAATCGACTTCGGTTAAATCTGCCCAATAGCCAGCAGCGACTTGAGCCCGCGAACGGTTCACTCGGGGACGAGCACCGCGCTGCGCCACGGTTGTGGCATCGCGAAATCGCGGACGTCATTCAACGCAAATGCAGTGGCAAACAAGGAATCATCGAACTTGAAGAGAAAAAACCGACCACTCAAGTCGCGCCCCAATTGTATGATCTCACGACGTTGCAACGCGAAGCGAATAATCGCTTCGGGCTCTCGGCGAAACGCACATTGCAAATCGCGCAGGCCCTTTATGAGAAGCACAAAGCAGTTACCTATCCTCGCACGGACTCGCGTGCGTTACCGGAGGATTACCTTCCTACTGTAAAATCGACTCTGGCTAAAATCGACAATCCATTCGCACGTAAGGTGCTCGATAATAACTGGGTCAAGCCTAACAAACGTATTTTCAACAACGCAAAAGTTGGAGATCACTTTGCGATTATTCCAACCGGCGCCGTGACATCGTCGCTCGATGAGTACGAACAAAAGATTTTCGATCTCGTGATCAGGCGTTTCGTGGCCGTATTCTTTCCGCCTGCGCAATACGAGAACACGACCCGAATCACGCGTGTCGAAGGCGAGCCTTTCAAGACAGAGGGAAAAATTCTGGTCGCACCCGGGTGGCTGGAGGTTTATGGCCGCGAAGCCGTGAGCGACAATCCGGAGGAAAATCTGCCGCCCGTCACGCAAGGCGAACATGTCGCGACGATCAGCGTCGAGATCAAAACCGACCAGACCAACCCGCCGGCTCGCTACACCGAAGCGACCATCCTTGGGGCGATGGAGGGCGCCGGAAAACTCGTTGAAGACGAAGAACTGCGTGACGCCATGAAAGAGAAAGGACTCGGCACGCCGGCAACTCGCGCGGCAATCATCGAGACGTTGATTTCCGCGCACTACCTGACCCGACAAGGAAAAGAACTGCAGCCGACGGCAAAGGCGATCCAAACAATCACTCTATTAAAAAGTGCGGTGCCCGAGCTGACTAGCCCGGAACTCACCGGCGAATGGGAGTTTCGTTTGCGCGAAATCGAGCATCGAAAACTTACGCGCGATGCGTTCATGCACGACATTCGACGTCTGACAGAAGAGATCGTCGGCAAGGCGAAGCATTTTCATCCTGACGAGCATATGCCGGACAGTGAACCGTTCGGCGCATGCCCAAAGTGTGGTTCGCGCGTCGTAGAGCGATTCAAAAGTTTCACCTGCACGAACGAGGATTGCGACTTTACGATTTGGAAGACCATTGCCGGGCGACTGTTAAGCCGCGAAGAATTCGAGACTCTCGTCCGTGACAAAGAGGTCGGTCCGTTAAACGGCTTTCGCAGTAGGAAAGGCAAACGTTTTCCGGCTGTGCTCAAGCTAAACAACGAATTCAAGGCTGAATTTGATTTCGGGCCGAATGGCCAGCAGAACGGAGCCGCAGAACCGGTGGATTTCTCAGGGAAGGAACCGCTTGGCAAATGTCCAAAGTGTGGCGGACGCGTGTTCGAGTTGGGAATGAGCTATCTTTGCGAAAATTCAACAGGCCCGAATAAGACGTGCGACTTTCGAGCGGGCAAAGTCATTTTGCAGCAACCTGTGGATCCCGAGCAGATGAAAAAGCTCCTCATTACCGGGAAAACCGATCTGCTCCCGCGCTTCATTTCCCGCAAAGGCAGACCGTTCAAGGCATTTCTAGTGCAGACGGAAAAGAAAGACGTCGGCTTCGAATTTGAAAAACGCGAGCCAAAGACCAAAAAAGAACGGAAGCTCAAGGAACCAGCCGCCAAAATCGACTTCACGGGCAAAGAACCACTCGGTAAATGTCCAAAGTGCGGCGGAAAGATTTTCGAAACTGAGAATAGCTACATCTGCGAGAGTTCGCAGGCCGACCGGAAGCCATGCAAATTCAAACTAAGCAAAACAATTCTCGGTAAGGATATTCCAAAGGAGCAGGCCGAGAAGCTCCTGGCAACGGGAAAAACCGATCTCCTCGACGGCTTTATCTCGAAAAGGGGGCGCCCGTTTTCCGCCTATTTGAAATGGGAAGAGGGTAAAGTCGGTTTCGAGTTTCCTGAGAAAACCACGCCGGTGAAAGCATCCAAACAAGAGAACGTTCCAGCAGCGTCTTGAAGCACAAGAGGCTTTTCGGCGCTAGCTACTTTCACTTCGGTCCGATCGCCGTGTCTGCTGGCCTGCGGGTTCAAGACGTTGTTGCACGTGGTGCACCATGGCCACAGCGGCAATTAGTACGCATGCTGCGATGACTTGGTGCGAGTGAAGGGTGGCATGAAAGATTCCCCACGTGATGCACACTGCCGCGAGTGTTTGCATCATTTCAAAGTAGCCGGCAGTTGACGCACGCGTGAGGTGCAGTCCTCGGAAATAAATCAAGAGCGGAATTCCTCCTGAGATGGACGCCAGGAATAAGAGCAGGACGATTGCCTTGATCGGGTGCGTTTGTGCGGCCGTTGGCCAGAGCGCTGCACCGTGAAGTTTGCCGTAGGCCAGAAGAATCAGCGTCATGCATGCTAGGCCGATGACGATTCGCATGCTGGATGCAAGTCGAAGCGACATGCCGATCATCACCCCGCGGCCTGCGACGGTCGACAGTCCCCAGAACAACGCACAGATCAATGCGTAGCCTGAGCCGAGATTCAGGCCGGCGCGTTCAAACGACATACCAATCATCATTGGATGCGTAACAGAAACGAAAATACCAGAGACAATGGCCAATGCGGCGTAAAAGAAGAAGCGATTGGCGAGGCGGTCGCCAAATAACAGGAATGCACCAACGGTTGATATGACGGGCTGAATGTTCAAAACGACATTCACCACAGTCGGATTCCCATACTTCAATGCCAGGGTGAAAAAGATGGTGCCTACTGCCGAGCCGGCGAAGCCTGAGAAAAGAAGATAACCCCACGTGCGCACGTGGAGTTTTGGAATCTCGCATAAGCACGGAATCAGAAGCGGGAGGAACATGATTAAAATGAGCACGTGTTCCCAAAACAC
>QHOR01000105.1 GCA_003219395.1 Verrucomicrobiota bacterium
CGGGAACCGCAGGCAGTTTCGCCTCGGCCTGTTCGATGGCTTCCGACGGCTCGAATTGCAGGCCGAACTGTACCGACGGGTCGAAGAAGCTCTTGATCGAAGCAAACGGCACCACCAGCCGCTCGGGGATGCCACCGAACGAGAGGCCGACCTCGAAACGATCCTCCGTCACCACCAGATCCCAGAACTGGTGCTGCAGGATGATGGTCATTTCTTCCGGGTATTGCGCGAGCAGCCGTGGCGACAACTTCACGTCGTCGGCCTTCGACAGGAAGGTGATGAAGAAGTGATGCTCACCCGGCAATCCGTGCTGGGCGGCGTCGCTCAGCACGCGACGCAGCACCCCGCGCAGCGCGTCGCGCGCCAGCACGTCGTATCGGATGTGATCGGTCGCCATGGTCGTCCTTGTTCTTGGTTCGCGTGACTGTCGGCAAACGGCCGCGCCGGTCGCCCGACTCGCCTTTGAGATACATGCTAACCCGGGGGCAAGCCAAGGTCAGCAGGCGTTGGCGGTTGAATTTGGGGCAGCAGCGCTCGGGTGCAGGGCAAAAAGATGAGACAGATGACGAAGAGGGGATGAAAGTGGAGGCTTCTGTTGCCAGGTGCCTCCGAACCCCGCCTAACGGAGCTTAACCCGTTAGGACTTTAAGTGTGGTCTTTCAAACTGCGTTACGCAGCCTGAGCAACCGGAGCATAGTTGTCGTTGGCAACTATTGCATAGCCCGATAACGGCGGAACAATACCGGGAAAAAACACGCCCTTTACGCCCTCGTCGATCCTGTTTCGCCCCCGCCGAAACCCGCCAAACGGGACTGATTTCGGGTTTTGGTGGAGGCGCCGGGTACTGCCCCCGGGTCCGAATGGTTTATTACGACGGCCATTTATTTCCATAGCCGGCAAGCCGGCACCCTCAATATAGGGGGCAAAGATTGAGAAAGACAGTGCCGGCAAGCCACGCTTTTGGCCTGAAACCGGCCAAACCGGGCTTGGCGGGGCCGGAAGCACCGTTCTAGGTTTGGCAATGCCATCCAACTCGCCCGCGGCCTCCGACCCCGATCCGACGCCATCCGTCCCGGCGGACCCGCCCGGGCTCATCGAGCTGTTTGTGGCCTTTGCAAAGATGTCGCTGGCCGGCTTTGGCGGCGTGCTGGGGTGGGCGCGGCGCAGTATCGTCGACCAGCACCGCTGGATGACGGCGGAAGAGTTCAACGAGACGTTTGCGCTCTGCCACATCCTGCCCGGTCCCAATATCGTCAATCTTTCCTTCGTGTTCGGCTCGCGCTTTGGCGGCTTTGCCGGCGGGTGTGCTGCCTTCGCCGGCCTGATCGGCCCGCCCATGGTGATTGCGACCGTGCTGGCGGGTCTGTATGCGCGCTTCGGCGATATCGACGCGTTGCGCCGCACGCTGGCCGGGGTCGCCTGCGCCGCGGTCGGACTGCTGATCGCGGTGGTGCTGCGCATGATGTGGCCGCTGATCAAAAAGCGTGATGCGTTGGGAATGCTCATCCTGGTTGCCGTCTTCATCGCAATCGGCGTGCTGCAGTTGCCGCTTCATACGGTCGTGCTGGTGGCGATCCCTTTGAGCCTCGTCATCACCTATTTCCTGCGGATGCGAGGCGCGGCATGAGTGGCCCTGGCCAGCTCTGGACGCTGATCTGGACGTTCGGATTGATGTCGCTGTTTGCGGTTGGCGGCGCCAACTCCGCCATTCCTGAAATGCATCGCGTGGCCGTCGATATCAATCACTGGATGACCGACAAACAATTCGCCGACATGTTCGCAATCTCGCAGCTTTCGCCGGGGCCGAACGTCCTGATCGTGACCCTGATCGGATATTCCGTTGCGGGGATTATGGGCGCCGTGGCGGCAACCTTGGCGATGTGCGGTCCCACCGCAATCCTTGCCTGGTATGTGAGCGGTATCCTCAAGCGTGCCAGCACGTCGCGCTGGCCTGCCATCATCCAGGCCGGGCTGGTTCCGCTTTCCATCGGTTTGATGGCCGCGAGCGCGCTGATTTTGGCGCGGACATCAGACCTTAGTTGGATGGCCACCCTGATAACAATTGTCGCAGCCGTGCTTGCTACTGCGACCAGGCTCAGTCCGCTATGGATGATGGTGGTCGGGGGCCTTTTGGGTTTTGCTGGCGTTATCTGACGAAAATCGCTAGCAAGGGTGGCTGGATAATCACCAAGCCAAGCAAGAATGGGCGCAAAGCCTTCTCTGGGGGAGTGACGTATGAGTGATACGCCGAGCCAGGCGACTGGCAAATCCATGATGCCCGCCTGGGTCAAGGGTCCGCAGGACTTCGTCGGCGGCGTTGCGCTGATGGCCCTTGCGCTGTTTGCGCTATGGGCCTCGCGCGATCTGCAGGGCATGCACGGCTTCTCCTTCGGCGCCGGAACCGCGCCACGCATGTTCTCGGTGTTGTTGCTGGCGCTGGGCGCGGCCATCACGGTCATCGGCGTCGTGAGCGAAGGTACCCACCTTGCGAAGTATCACTGGCGCGGACCCCTGTTCGTCTCGCTCTCGATCCTGTCGTTTGCCCTGACGATCCGCCCGTTGGGAATGATCTTCTCTGCGATGGCGAGCTTCATGATCGCGGCATGCGGAACAGCCGAGACACGCTGGGTCGAAACCCTGATCGTCGGTGCCTGCCTGACGGCGTTCTGCAGCCTTTTGTTTCCATACGCGCTCGGCCTGCCTTTGCAGTTGCTGCCAATTTTCCTGATCCGCTGAGGGCACAATGGGAGATCTGTTTTCAAATCTTGGGCTCGGCTTCGGCGTTGTTTTCAGCCTCGTGCCGTGGACGCCTGCTTTTCTTCACGGCGTTTCGATACCGATCCCCGTCAACATTCTGCTGTGCCTGATCGGCGCGCTGGTCGGCACGCTGGTGGGCGTGCTGCCCGGCATCGGCACCATCGCCACCGTGGCGATGTTGCTTCCGATCACCTTCGGGCTGCCGCCGGTGGGTGCTTTGATCATGCTGGCCGGCATCTATTACGGTGCGCAGTATGGCGGTTCGACCACGTCGATCCTGGTCAATATTCCCGGTGAGGCCGGGTCCGTGGTTACCGCGCTCGACGGTTTCCAGATGGCCAAGCAAGGTCGCGCCGGTCCTGCGCTGGCGATCGCGGCGATCGGGTCGTTCTTTGCCGGCTGCGTGGCGACCGTGCTGATCGCCGTGCTCGGCGCTCCCCTCACCAGGATCGCGCTGGCGTTCGGACCTGCCGAGTATTTCTCGCTGATGGTGCTCGGACTGATCTTTGCGGTCGTGCTCGCCAAAGGCTCGGTGTTGAAGGCGATCGCGATGATCGTTTTGGGACTGCTGCTGTCGATGGTGGGTTCCGACATCGAAACCGGCGCCTCGCGCATGGCGTTCAACGTCCCGGAGCTGGCCGACGGTCTCGGCTTCGCCACCGTGGCGATGGGCCTGTTCGGTTTTGCGGAGATCATCCGCAATCTCGATACCGGCGGTGAGGCCGATCGCCAATTGGTCCAGCAAAAGGTCACGGGGCTGATGCCGACGGCAAAGGATCTCAGGGATTCGGCGCCAGCGATCCTGCGCGGCACCGTGCTCGGATCGATCCTCGGCATCCTGCCGGGCGGCGGCGCCGTCATCGCGTCGTTTGCGGCCTACACGTTCGAGAAAAAAATCTCCAAGAATCCGCAGCGTTTCGGCCGCGGCGCGATCGAAGGCGTTGCTGCGCCGGAGAGCGCCAACAATGCCGCGGCGCAGACCTCGTTCATTCCGCTGCTGACGCTCGGCATTCCGCCGAATGCCGTGATGGCACTGATGGTCGGCGCCATGACCATCCATGGCATCGTGCCGGGCCCGCAGGTGATGCAGAAGCAGCCTGAACTGGTCTGGGGCATGATCGCCTCGATGTGGGTCGGCAACCTCATGCTGCTGGTGATCAATCTGCCGCTGGTGGGCATCTGGGTGCGCCTGCTGCGCGTGCCGTATCGCCTGATGTTTCCGTCGATCGTGATCTTCTGTTCCATCGGCATCTATTCGGTGAACATCTCGCCGGTCGACGTCATCCTCGCCGGCGTTATCGGGCTCGTCGGTTATTGGCTGATCAAGCACGATTTCGAGCCGGCGCCGCTCTTGCTCGGCATGGTGCTGGGACCGCTGATGGAAGAGAACCTGCGCCGGGCGCTGTTGATCTCCCGCGGCGACTGGTCGGTGTTCGTCACCCGCCCGCTGTCGGCGGTGCTGATGGCGGTTGCGGCTTCGCTGCTGGTGCTTGCGGTGTTGCCGTCGCTCCGCAAGAAGCGCGACGAGGTATTCGTGGAGTCCGAGAACTGACTGCGTCGATGCGCCGCTGGTCGGTCGGATCGACTTCCGCGGCTGTATCGTGAAATGAAAATGCCGGCCTTTGGGCCGGCATTTTTGTCAACGATTTCCGGAGCAGTCACATGAGCTGGTACGCTCGCACGCTGGCGCAGGCCTTCCTTGCCGCCGTCGCAT
>QHOR01000106.1 GCA_003219395.1 Verrucomicrobiota bacterium
CAGATGAATTATGCCAATGGTGCTTCGCGCCGTTCCCCTACTATTTGGAAGCTACTCAATGCCGCTGGTTTTTCGGTGGGGACGATGAACATCCCGTTTACCTATCCACCGGAGGCTTTGGACGGCTTTCAGATTTCCGGCCTCGACACGCCAACGGCCAGCAGCCCCTTCGTCTATCCGCCCGCGCTGAAACGCGAATTGGTGAAACGCTTCGGTAAGATTGACCACGACGTCCGTTTTCTGGGATTCATGTCTACGGACCGAAGGCGCACGCAAGTGCTCGCGGAAATGGAAAAAATCGACCGGCAATGGGCTTCAGTCGCTCTTTACCTTCTGGAACACCATCCACAGGACGTGATGATGTTCGTGTTCATGTCGATCGATACAGTGCAGCACTATTTCTGGCAATACATGGATCCAGGTCATTTTCTTTACGATCCCAAAGCCGAAGCTCTTTTTGGAAACGCAGTGCGCAAGGTGTACGAACGACTGGATGCTGTGACCGGCGAGATCATTGCGAAGCTGGCGGCCGACACGACCGTGCTGGTTGTTTCTGATCACGGTGGTGGTCCTGTCGTAGATCGAACGCTATTTCTAAACCGGTACTTGCACCAGCTTGGTCTCTTACACTACCGTGAAAAACAAAGCGACGGTCAAAAAGGAAGATTCAGACTGTCTAAAGTGGGCTCGAAAATCCTGCGAGGCGGCTTTTCGGTTCTGCGTAAGTCGCTCTCATCGCGTCAGAAGAGTCTTCTGGCGGAACTATTCCCTGCTCTGAGGAAAAAAGCGGAACTCGCTTACACGTCATTCGAGCATATCGACTGGAATCGCACCAAAGCATATTGCAGCGAAGTGCTCGCGTCGCCGCCGAGCATCTGGATCAACTTAAAAGGGGTGAAAAGCCGAGGCATCGTGGAACCAGCGGAATATCGCGCTCTGACTGATTTTATTATTGAAAAATTGGGAGAGTTAAAAGATCCGCGCACGGGCAAGCCGATAATCGCCCGCGTTTATCGGCGCGATGAGATTTTCCACGGTCCCTTTGCCCAAGAAACCGCCGACATCATTCTCGACTGGTGGAGCGAAGACAGCCTGTTTTCCACACTGCCAAGCTTTAAAAAGGACAAAGATAAGCCGCCGGTCATAATTCGCGAGCATCAGCCATCGCAAGACAGTGAATGGGGCGGGACGCATCGGCTTCACGGAATCTTAATCGGCCGCGGCCCTGTTTTGGCAGCTGGTGCGGAGATTGAAAACGCGCGGCTCATCGATCTCGCACCAACAATTCTTTATTTGCTCGGAGTACCTGTGCCCGAAGACATGGACGGCAAAGTTCTGACGGGCATGTTCCGATCGGACTTCCTTGCCGCGCATCCATGTCAAGCTGGCGATGCCTCTGGCGTTTCGGAAAGGTATTCCACAACTGGATATACGGAAGCCGAGTCAGCCCAGGTTGAAGAGCGCCTTCGAGCCTTGGGCTATCTAGAATGAACGCTTGTAATGAATATGGTTGAAATCGACTCTTCAGACGCACGCCGGGTAGGACCTACCTTACATCGGCGGAGCGAAGCGGAGCGATACTCCATCGCCATGGTGGCCGCGTGTCCATTCCCGGCCAACCACGGCTCAGCCGCAAGTATTCGAGAAATGTCCGATACCCTCTCGGAGATGGGACACACCGTGCACATTGTCACCTACCGGACTGGCCAGGAAGACATCGCCATTCGCCACGCGAAGATACACAGGACGGGACCATTCCAGCCGGAGATCAATGCGAAGGTCGGGCCATCGCCGGAAAAATTTCGCGAAGACTGGGCCCTTTTACGCTTGTTGCGTCGCGTCATTCAGAATGAACGGATCGATATTATTCATGCGCATAATTACGAAGGCGCGCTGATCGGAGTGGCGGCAAAATGGATCACCCGCCGTCCACTGCTTTACAATGCTGTAAACCTAATGTCGGACGAGCTGGCGGGTTATCATTTCATTCGTCCGGCCTGGCTCGCCCGGGCAATCGCGCGCGGACTGGACTGGTTTGTCCCGATTTTCCCGGATCACATCACAGCAGTTTCCCCCGAGCTCAAGCAATGGTTTGTGGAACACGGCATCGCGGAGCGAAAGATAGACATGGTCCCGGCGGGCATCGTGCCCACAATGTTTGACAACGTGGATCCAGAAAAAATCCGCCGCCGTCATCAAATTAAAGGTCGTGCAATCGTAATGTACGCTGGCGTGCTGAATGCCTTCCAGAGAATCGACTATTTGCTTCGCGCGTTCGCAGTCGTCGCAAAACAACTGCCAGATGCGCGACTGGTAATGGTAAGTCCGCTGGTGTCCGAAGCGCATGAAAGAGAACACAAAAAGCTTGCGGATGAGCTTGGTATTTCTAATTCCATTACGTGGATTGCTCCGCATTCGCTCGAGGATTTACCGAGTTATCTGGCGGTTGCCGACGTGACGGTGATTTCTCGGCCTGACTGCCCGGGCCATCCGGTCAAGCTGTTAAACTACATGCTGGCAGGCAAGCCCATTGTTTGCTTTGAAGGGGCGGCCAAAGGTTTGCGCCACTTGCATGACGCACTCATTGCGCCCGATCATGATTGCGAAGCGCTTGGGAACGGTATTGTCACATTGCTGAAGGATCGCGAGCTGGCTGCCAGGCTTGGAGAGAACGCGCGGGCCACCGTCCTTGCGAATTTTGATTGGCGAATCATTTGCCGCCGGATCGAGCATATTTACCGCGCTCTCGTGGCCAAGCGGGAGCCCCGCGGTATTCAAAAGGAGCACCATGCGTTTGCGCGCCTGTCATCCTGACCCTTTACATCCCGTGGCTTCTCCAGTAGCACACACTTTCGCGGGCTTTTGGACATTCCTGCTTTTCACTGCGCGTTTCAAGGGGCGCCTCGTCACCGCCTGCCGCCAATACTTACCGCAGCTGCTCTTGCTTGTGTAGCTTGCAAACCTGGCTGACATCGATTTTTTCTCCGGCTTTCACCGCAGCTTTACCCACAGCCTGCTAGCGGCTGTTTTTATCCCACTTGCTGTGAGCTGCGTGTGGCGGATAGCTGGTAGTTATTGGCAAAGCGCCGCTCTTTATTTTTTAGCGTACAGCTCACATCTTTTGATCGACTTCTTCACCGGCACGAAGCTCGGATGGAACTCGACTGCCTCTGGCATTCCGTTATTGTGGCCCTGGGCAAAGGAGTTTGGTTCACCAGTGATATTGATTGTGGGGGTTAAACATAAGGATTTTCCGGCGCTGTTCAGCGTGGAGAACCTCCACTCGAGCCTTTATGAGCTTTTGGTCTTCGGCGTATTCACGGTAGCTCTTGTGCTGCTGTGGACACGATTCAAACGCGTTTCCCTACAACTCGGACCCCAATCCAATGAAAGAATCCCCTAATATACCGGCACGTCGTATCGGCAGCAGCGCACAAAATTTGGAAGGCAATCGGCTTCTTACTCCGCGTCGGGAACCCGCCGTTACTCCGCCCAAACCTTTCCACTGGATCGTCTTTCTGATCATCTGCTGCTTGCTCGGATTTTTGGTGTTCAAGACCGTTGTTCACCTCATTCGCACTGATACTGGGAAGGCTCGCATGGTGCACGCAGCGTCGCCGGTAGAAACCGCTCCAGTGCGGAAACAAACACTTGAAGAAGTCATCGGAGGCAGCGGCACGGTGGAGCAATTCAACACGGTCCTATTAACCACGCAGATTACTGCACGAGTCCTGGAGGTTCCTGTGAAGATTGGCGACGTCGTAAAAAAAGGCGACCTCCTGGTCCGCTGGGACGATCGGTTAATTCAGGCGACGCTCGATGCGAACCGCCAGTATGTGGAAACCAGCAATATCAAAATCAAAAACCAAACACGCCAGGTCGAACGCTACCTAGCTCTCGCAAAGCAGAATATGGGCACGCCACTCGATTTGGAGAAAGCAGAGATTGGCCTTGCAGATGCGCGTGAGGCGCTCGCCAAGGCAACCATGGGCCTTCGAGAGGCTGAGATCGCGCTTGAACGCGTCCGGATGAAAGCGCCCATTGACGGCATTGTACTCGAGCGGCTCGTTAACCCGGATGAGACGACGCACACTGATCAGACTGTGATGAAAATTGGAGCAATCGATTCCGTGTTGATGGCGGCCAAGGTTACAGAAGAAAA
>QHOR01000107.1 GCA_003219395.1 Verrucomicrobiota bacterium
ATGCGGATTGCGTAACGAAAATCGCTCTCGTTCGGCACAACGGGTTCCAGCGAACGCTCCGCCAGCGCGCCGTGGCCGATTTCCCTCCGACCAGGCCCGCCTGTACGTCCGGTTTCGCCAACGCTAAATGGCGGAAAGTTGTAATGCAGAATGAACCGCTTCGATTGTTCGCCGCCGCCATAGGCATCCAGCATCTGCGCTTCTTCGATCGGTGCCAGCGTCGCAAGCGCCATCGCCTGAGTTTCGCCACGCTGAAAAATGGCCGACCCATGTGCACGTGGCAGAACGCTCACTTCGCAACCGATCGGCCGTAGGTCCTGGTAGCCGCGACCATCGACCCGCTTCTGTTTTTCCAGAATACTGATGCGAAATGCCTTTTTTTGGACGTAATCGAATGCTTGCGAGATGGCAAAGGGATCTGCCTCCGGTTGTTTTTCCAGGATCGCAGTCTTCACTTCCTCGCGCAATGCATCAACCGCCTTAGCGCGCGCCGTCTTACCTTCTGTGTAGAGCGCCCCTTCGATCCGCTCGCCCGCAACACGGTAAGCAATGTCGAGTAACTCCTGGTTGACCTGTAACAACTGTGGTTCGCGCTTGGGCTTGCCAGCCATCGCCGTCAATTCCTCCTGGACCCGAATCATTTCGCGCGCATGTGCGTGCGCAAACTCGAGCGCTTTGACGAACTCGGCTTCCGGCAATTCTCTGGCCGAGCCTTCGATCATGATGACATCATTTTCGGTACCGACGTAAACAAGATCGAGATCACTCTCGCCCCGTTGCGCGTGCGTCGGATTAGCGACGAATTCGCCTTGCACTCGGCCGACGCGCACAGCACCGATCGGGCCCGCAAACGGAATGTCCGAAACGCACAGCGCAGCCGATGCGCCGTTCATTGCCAGAATGTCAGGATCGTTCTCGCCGTCAGCGCTGAGCAAAATCGAGATGATTTGCGTGTCGTAAAAGTATCCCTGTGGAAAGAGCGGCCGCAGCGGCCGATCGATCATGCGCGACGTGAGCGTTTCCTTTTCGGTAGGGCGACCTTCGCGCTTGAAGTAGCCGCCCGGAAATTTTCCGACTGCTGCCGCCTTCTCTCGATAATCCACCGTCAGCGGAAAATAATCTTGACCTTCTTTGATATTTGTAGCCGACACGGCACTGGCCAGCACCATGGTGTCGCCACATGTCACGACGACTGCGCCGTCGGCGAGCCTGGCGATTTTGCCGGTTTCGATTGAAATGGGAGTGGCCCCAACTTGGGCCGTGACCTTCTGTTGCATTTTACTTTTCCTGGATGTGCGATTCCAGGCCGGTCACCTTGACTGTAGGTTTTAAACCCGCACGAGGATCGCTCACCGCGGCGAGCGCCACGATCCGAAACTAAAACCTAAAATCCAAGGCGACTACTGCACCTGGAACTGCTGGTTATCTTTTGTTGTTAACTTGGTTACGGCTTCGATTACTCCAAATAACTGGGCGCGAACGCAGGGTCCGCCTTATTTGCGCAGGTTCAATTTGTCGATCAGCTTTTTATAACGATCGGCTTTTGTTTTGCTCAAATAATCGAGCAAACTCCGGCGATGCGCGACCATCTTAAGCAGGCCGCGTCGCGAAGCGTGATCCTTCCGGTTGATCTTAAGGTGTTCGGTTAAATGCTCGATCCGGCGCGTAAGAAGTGCGACCTGCACATCCGCGCTGCCGGTATCTTTCTCATGCAACTGGAACTCCTGAAGATTCGACGTTTGGTTGCTCTCAGCCATAACGAAGGCGCTAATGTAGATGAAGACCGCGTTTTGGCAACTCGTGTGCTGAAGCCTCGCGGTCGAGACATCATGCTGGGTTGCTTTCCCGTTTGCCGTCGTACCATAAACGCAATCTGGCGCGCGACCGCGCCATGCGCGGTCCGCCGAGGATCATAACAAGGAGCGTGCCAACAATCTGTCTGGCTGGATACATGCGCAATTTTCGGCCCGACGTCAGAACGGGTTCACGCAGTACCTTGAAACGCCCAAGTTTCCTTAACGCCAGACTGAAATAAACTTCTTCCCCGGCAAAGTACTGCTCATCAAAACCCCCAGTCGCCTCGAAATTGCATCGTGTGGTGAAAAGAAATGCGCCTGCGCCGAGATTGAGGCCAAAATAAACCGTGCAAAACGCGTGTAACAGAATGCGGCTCCACAACGGGATGAATCCCTCCATGACTCCACGCGCGCTACCGCCAGCGTAACCCGCATCGAGGATAGCGATCGCTTCAGTGATGTGGGTTTGATTAATTCGCGTATCGGCGTCAATGAAAAATAAATATTCACCTTGCGCCGCGCGTGCGCCGGCGTTCCGGGCGGCCGCAATTTGGCGTCGATCAATCGACACGACTCGGGCACCATTTTGTTTGGCGATTTTCAGCGTCGCATCTGTCGATGCATCATCCACGACGACGATTTCGAAGGGCTGCGCTGCACCGAACCCTGCAGCGCGAATCGCCGCGAGTGTGGATGGCAGCTCTGTCTCTTCGTTGTAGGCGGGAACAATAAATGAGATCATCATTGCTTGTCCGTCCGAGTCGCTCCCGTCATTTTAATGATACAGGAATTGTAGGCAGTTTCTGTGAAACGCAGAATCATAAATTGGCGTCCGCCGCTGCGGGCGCCCTACGACTCGAAATCCATGAATGGATTGACTGGCTATCTCCAACCTCGACATAGCAAAATGTCCGTCCGTTTGCTTGTGACCCTCATCGCCTCATGGTCGTTGTTTTCCGGCTGCGCATGGCCGAGAGCGAGCACGACGTCCATGGTGAAGTAGGCGTAACGTACGGCCACAGCGCGAGATAACCATGCAGGTGTTGAGCGCCAGGGACGAATCATGCAGCTCTTCAGGAAGAGCTGCATCGACTATTTCGTGTCGAATTTGATGCCAGCCTTCTGGACTTCGGCATACGGCAGGAGCCAGACGAGCGATTCATCGTGCAGATCGACAACCTGGATCCGATTGCCCCAGGGATCGCGGAAATCACAGCGAAACGGCGGCTCCAGCTTGAGTTTGTATTTTTCTGTGAGTTTTTTTCGTACTTCTGCCAGCTGCGCTTCGTCGCGAACCATGATCCCGAAATGCCGCATGTTCGCGGCTTGCACCTTTTTCACTTCGAAAATTGCGAGGAACTGATGTGCGCCCAATTTGAAAAACGCATCGCCTTCGCCGCCACGCATCTGTTCAAGATTGAAAACGTCTTTGTAAAACGTCACCGCTTTTTCGATGTCATCGACTTCGATGGCCACATGATTACATCCATAAACTTGCACGCTCATACGCCAGTTTAGCCGAAAACACGCTGTGCGCCGCGCGCTTTTTGTGGCACAAGGCTTCGCCGGCATTGTAAACAACAACCCGGTAAGCCACAGTCCGCGGAACCACCTTTCCGAGAGCCTCAAGACATTGCCCGAACGATGCGCGATGCAATTCCAGCAGCGGTGAATCAAAGGCGTTCCAGCGCGAACGCGATTCTAATAATCCTCTTCAGCGCGGTAGCGCTGCTCGTCCATCTCCTGACAATTGGGCGCTATGGTTATTTTCGCGACGAGCTCTACTACATCGCCTGCGCTCGGCATCTCGCTTTCGGATATGTGGACCAACCTCCGTTATCGATCGTGCTGCTGCAATTCAGCCAAGATCTCCTCGGCAGTTCATTGTTTGCGATTCGTCTCCTTCCGGCGTTAGCGGGCTCGGCGACGGTTGCAATCACAGGATTGATCGCACGTGAACTGGGCGGACGCGCATGGGCAATCGCGCTCGCCTGCGCGGGCTCGCTCTGTGCGGTGTTCAATTTGGCAGTCGGCAATTTTTTCTCGATGAACGGATTTGAGCCGTTGTTCTGGATGGGATGCGTTTATCTGCTTGTTCGCATCATCAACCGTGGTTCACCGATCCTTTGGCTTTGGTTCGGCGCTCTTTTGGGACTTAGTCTCGAAAACAAACATTCCACGGTGTTTTTCGCGGCTGGCATTTTCGTCGCGCTACTCCTCACGCCTGAGCGCCGCCATTTAGGTGAAAAATGGATCTGGTTCGGTGGCCTTATCGCGTTCGCCATCGCGTTGCCGAACATTCTATGGCAGTTCCAAAATCATTGGCCCACTTACGAACTTTTGACCAACATTTCTCACAGCAACAAGAACGTCGCCCTTAGCCCGATCCAATTCATCGTCCAGCAGATTGTTCTCATAAATCCGGGAACGCTTCCGCTGTGGCTCGCTGGATTGTGCTGGGTGTTCGGTTCCCGAGACGGCCGGCGCTATATGGCGCTTGGAGTCATATATCTGGTGATGCTCGCCGAGTTCATCATGTTGCATGGCAAGAGCTACTATCTCGCCCCCGCCTATCCGATGCTTCTCGCAGCCGGGGGCGTGGCATTAGAACGCATTTTCGCTAGCCGGTTGAAATGGGTTAAGCCCGCATTGCTGATTGGAATCGTCC
>QHOR01000108.1 GCA_003219395.1 Verrucomicrobiota bacterium
GCAAGTAAGCGTGGAAGTACCGACCCCTTTCGTGTCGGACGCAAGCCCAACACCGCCGCCGCCTCCCACACCGCGGCCTCCTCCAGTACCAAGGGAACGTCCAACGCCGCATCCGCGGCCCTGAGCCTGATCCTGAGTGATGCGTGATTGCTGATCTGTGATCAGTTGTAGCCCCACTGTCGGGACAACCTGATTTGCGCCAGGCGAAAGTTTGGCAGCCTGTGCTCTCCAAGAGAAATCGGTACTGCTCCACTGCTCACCGAAATGTCTTGACTCGTTTCCAGTGCTTGTGACAAAAGAGCAGTTTTCCTCCCGGGCCTGCAGCATAGACCACCCGTAAACGTTAGGACCCACAAGCCATGTTAAAGAAAACACTCGTCTCTCTCGCGCTCCCTTTAATCGTCGTTGTGGCCGCCTCCCTGTGTCGAGACGCTCTAGGCTCATCCACGGCAGCACGGCGACAGAGCACCGCGGCTAGAGCCCCTCAGAGCGGTACTCTTCAAAAGATGATCGTGGAAAACGGAAGCGTTACGATCGATCTCGATCTCAACGGATTCACAGAAACCAGTTCCCTGGTGGCGAGGCCTGTCACACTTCAATTCGCCGTTGGGGCCAATTCGTTCTTTCCCATTCTGGTGTTCAACGATCTGTTGCGCGGACCTGAGCCGGGATTTATGGGGCTGGTGCCGGCCGAGGTTAACGCTTCCGACTACAGTTTACCCACTGCGCTAAGTGCATCTCTGCAACAGCTCGTGGTCGAAAAGCTTTCTTCGGACGGAGGGGTTGATCTCGCTGTGCGCGATTCCAACACGGGATTTACTTTTTTCAATGTTGAAGGGCATCAGTACAATTACGATGCCAAGGCACAAGCGCTTAGTATCACGAATGGCCGCCTTGTTATTTCAAAGGAGTTTGCCAATGCACTCGGTCGCCCGTCGGACGCCGGCTCCGTCGTTGGACAAATCTCTGTGGGTGCGGCGATGCAAGCGATCCAGATCACGCGTCTCGACGCAAAGGGCGACGTAAAATCCGAAACTCTACCAGCGCTGAACCAGCCCGCGGTTGGCACCGTGCCCGGCCCCGATGTGATCGTAGGCAACCTGATTGGCTTGGAGCAGGAAGATGCTGGTGCCGTCAATGGCCGCGTCGGCCTCGCGTTAGGAACTGACGCCTGTAACAAAGGGACAGAGAACGTGGAGTGGTTTGCCTTACCAGATAATCGTCATCCGTTTATTCCGCAGAATCTTTACCGGATGAGTGGCGGCGCCGATAACACTCAGCAGTTCGAACAAATCGGACAGTCCTGGGGTAAGCACGCGTTTGCGGCAGCATCGTCAAACACGTGCAACTTTGGATGTAACGGTGTAGCCGGCGATCATCTTGGCTCCGGCTGCTCTGACGCATACGGCGCCGGTTTAAATGGCAGCCAGTTCGGCATCGGTTCGCGCGCCTGGGTCAATCCTTTCACCGGAGGTTTCGTAGGTAGTACCGCCAACGACCACAGCGGCCACGTTCATGACGTAACATCTCACCGAATTCTGGTGGAGACGAGTGATCTGATCCCGGCCCAGAATCCGGGCGCCACATATTTTGCCGAAGCGAATTACATCGTCCCGCACGAAGGCACCTGGTGCCAGGCTCACCCGGACCAGTGCAACATGTTTAACAACGCTTCGTACCAGCAGCAAAACGTGAGTGGTGGCCCTACAAATTTCAGTTTTAGCCCCGTAGGCGCCACTGTGCGAGAGCATCCTGCCATTGATGCTTGGGCGACGTTAGGCGGCGCGACGGTGAGCGATCCAATCCAACCAGCCCCGGGGGCCCCTCCAGGAGGCGACGGCATTTTCTTCGTCGGCTACAAAGTGACAGGTCCTAATGCAGGCATCTGGCACTATGAATATGCGGTTTATAATCAGAACCTCGATCGTGCTATTCAATATTTCAGCGTGCCCGTAGGACCGGGAGTGAATGTTACCAATATCGGGTTCCATGCGCCACCGCAGCATCCAGGGTTTGCGCATGATGGCACACAAGGAGATGCCGGGTATAGCAGCACACCTTGGGATGTTGTCACGAATCCAGAGTTTATCACATGGAGCACGGAAACTTTTGCGACCAATCAGAACGCCAACGCGATTCGCTTCAGTACACTGTATAACTTCCGGTTTGATGCCGATCAAGCGCCCAACCCTACAGTCGCAACAGTAAACTTCTTCAAGACCGGCTCACCGATGGGAGTTATCATCCAGGCACCGGGCAATGTCCCAACACCGTCGCCAACACCAACAGCTACTCCTACAGCTACACCTACTGCAACTGGTACTGCTACAGCCACGCCAACTGCCACGGCGACATCAACAGCTACGCCAACCTCAACGCCCACAGCTACCGCCACGGCGACAGCTACCGCTATTCCAACTGCTACCCCGACGGCGACGGCGACTGCAACTCCTAATCCTACACCGACACCAACAGCCACACCTACGGCCACTTCAACTCCGCGACCTACTCCCACTCCCAGGCCCACCCCGCCAGTGCGGGTTCGCCCAACGCCACATCCGCGCCCGACTCCGTAGCAGTAGTTGGTGCCGCGCGTCCGGCGGCCGCGCCGAAAGGCGTTTATCGCCGTCGCCTCCCGGGGTAAAACCACTGGGCTGTAGCCTTATCACAGCCTGCCAATTGTGGCGCTGTGCGCCGTCAGGATGTAGAAATGGTAACGGCATTGTAACCTTTGAGCGGTTGGAAACCTGGCCGCGTCTCGACGAACATATTTATATGTGACAGCCCAAGCTCTTGAAGATACGGCATTCCCGTTCTCCCGTCGCACGCCAAAATTCGTGATACACCAACGGATGCATGGTGTTTCACAAGAAAAGCCCAGCCCTGCTAAACGTTGTGGCTTTGTTTCTTATTCCGCAATAAGGGCCCTTCTATGAAAACAACAACTCTATGCAAAAATCGTTCCACTCGGAAAATTCTGACCACTGCCTTGGTGTTGCTCTCGGGGGCGTTCACCGATTTCGCGGCAAGCACAGACTCCTGGCGTGCACGACCACGAGCGAAGACGCCATCAGGCACATGTAATCTGCCCCCGATTCCCGCTCCCGGAGAAACCGTTACCTGGACGCTTGCCAATAGTCCTTACGAAATCTGTCAGAACATCACCATTCCATCGACGGCCACCGTCGTCGTGGAGGCCGGGGTGCAGATCGATTTCGATGCCGACATGCAAGTGATTGTATCCGGCGCGATGGATCTTCAGGGACAGGTCGCTCAGCACATCGTGCTACAAGCGCCTGCTGTTTTCCCGCCGATCATCGACATCGATGGCGGCGTGTTAGATGCGGCGTTTTCGGATTTCACGGGCCAGGTACGGGTGGAAAACGGCGCAAATGTCGCGCTCCTCGATTCCAGGTTTCAGACCAGCAATGGCGTCCTTTGGGCGCAGGAGCTGCCGACCACGCGACCCTTCATTCGGATCGAGCGCTGCACGTTCGATCCGTCTTCATCTGCGACCATCTCCGATGCCATCACTGTTCTGAAAGACAACGTGTTTAACAGCGCCACCTGCTTTCTTCTGCGCGGATTCGCCGATGTGACAGCGACGAACATGCTCACGAACGGAAGCTTCTCGGTGAATCGCCAGGAAAGCGTGCAAGCGCTCTACATCGATGGCGTGCATGCCAGCAACAGCACAACAGCAGGACTGGTGCTCTCGGGTGGCGATTACTTCGTCGGCCCGAACACCGTTCTTCAGAATAATCCATTTCCCGTTGGGCTCGAAGGCGGCCTGCTTCCAGGAACTGCGATTCCATTAACCGGCAATACCGTGAATGCGATCGATGTTGGCAATGGTGGATTCGCCGGGCGAGGCCGTTGGTCCCAGCTTGGCCTCCCTTACCGCCTTACGCAGCCGACTACTGATTTGCCGGGAGGAGATCTCACGATCGATCCCGATGTGATCGTCGAAGCGGCCGATCCCGACGCCGCGCTGCGCTTCCGATCGACACGGCACGGCGTTTTGAAGGGGCTCCCCGATGCCCCGATCACCTTCCGCGGCCTGAACGGACAACCTTGGGACGGTTTGCTTTTTCACGTCAACTCCACGACCGGCTGCAGGCTGGAGTACTGCACGGTCGAGAACGCGAGCTTCGGAGTGATCAGCACGGATAACTGGCTGTACGTGGATAGTTGCCGATTCGCTAATAACGTTGTCGGCGCGAATATGAATACTTTCGGCGCGATTACTTTCGCAAAAACGCGTTTCATCACTAACAGCGCCGGCGTTAGTTTTGACCTGCGGGGGAGCCCGTTT
>QHOR01000030.1 GCA_003219395.1 Verrucomicrobiota bacterium
AGAATGACTGGAACTTGTCTGAATGGCATTTTAAAATTTACTCGTACAACGCCCTAGCAGTCAATAATGACGAAGCTCGAAGCACGAAGGAATTCAGAATGACGCAATGACCAGCCGTTCGGGCTTGGCTCTTCATTCGTCATGCGGATTTCGTCATTAATGGCGCACGATTTTTAATCTCGCTCGCAGCCTTCGCGACTATGCCTCAACGAATCAGATTGCCTCGCGCACTTGACGATTGATTCGTTGCGCCGAAACTTTTCGCTCTCTGCTAGTAATTTATGAAGCGATATTTGCCTTTCGTTATTGTTGCGCTGGTCGCATTGGCCACCATCGGAAGCGGCGCAATGCTTTACCGGGCAAAGCGACCGCACGTTTTATCCATTCCTGAGAACAAAATACTCTCCGCAAAAGGCGATGCAGAGTCACCGCATATCCGTGGTAACCCGGACGCCCCCGTGACACTAGAAGAGTACGGCGATTTTCAATGCCCGCCGTGCGGTATGTTCTCGGCATTTCTTGGCCAGCTCGAGAAAGAGTACGATTCGCGTTTGCGCGTAGTCTTTCGGAATTTTCCGCTCACGATGCACGAGCACGCTCGCGAGGCGGCGCTGGCTGCTGAAGCGGCTGGGCTGCAGGGCCGTTTTTGGGAGATGCACGACGTGCTCTATCGGGAACAAGAAACGTGGAGCAAGGCCCCTAATGTGCGCGAATTGTTCGAATCTTACGCTGGAACGATCGGACTCGACGTTGATAAGTTCAAAAAAGACATGGACGGCGAACAGGTCAAGGCACGAGTCGAAGCCGACCGCCAGCGGGGTCAGTCACTTGGGATACAACTTACTCCAACTTTGTTTATCAATAATCAGCCCCTGGATCCGAAAGACAAGAACCCGGAAGGCATTCGCGCCGAGATCAACGCTGCGCTGCAGAAAAAATCGCAGACATGACCGTATCGCGATTTCGGACGATCATTTACATCGTTGCCGCGATCGTTTCGCTGGCTGGTCTCGCGGACGCAACTTACCTGTCGGTGCAGGCGTTAACGGGCGAAACGCTCGGCTGTGGTGGATCGCCCGATTGTTTTCGGGTCCTGGGCAGTCCGTACGCCAGAATCGGGGGGATTCCCGTGGCCCTATTCGGCTTGCTGGCCTATTTCAGCGCGTTTAGCTTCGCTACGTTCGCAGCGTTCGGATACGCGCGCGCCCGGATATTCCTCATTCCAACCATTGGCGCGATGTTTCTCGGTACGCTCTGGCTGCTTTATGTTCAGGCCTTCCTGCTGCACGCGTACTGCCGCTATTGCCTGTTTTCTGCGGCAACCACTTTTCTGTTGGCAGGGCTGGTGATTGCTCTGCCGCCCGGGCGAGACAGAGCGGTCTCATAAGTCGTCCACTCTCTTGTCTTGCCCATTCTCTTGCTTTCGCTCATGCTCTTTAGACTCTGTCGTGGAGCACGAGCAGGGCTATGAGTAAGAAAGGATTATCAGGCTTATGCGAATTCTGGTGATCGAGGATGAAAAGAAGACGGCGGCTTTCTTGGCAAAAGGCTTGCACGAGGCCGGTTTCGTTGTCGATGTCGCCCCTGACGGCGAGGCGGGGCTGGCAGCGACGCGCGCGAGCAAGTTTGATCTACTCATTGTGGATATCATGCTTCCAAAAAAAGATGGCTGGGCTCTCGTCGAAGAATTGCGCGACGCCAGGGTGCAGACGCCCGTCATTTTTTTAACAGCGCGCGACAGTGTGCGCGATCGCGTGAAAGGACTCGAGCTCGGCGCGGACGATTATGTCGTGAAACCATTCGCGTTTTCAGAATTGCTCGCCCGCGTGCGTTCGCTTCTGCGGCGCACGCCTGCGCGTCGGAGCAAACTGCGCGTCGGCGATTTGGAAATCGATACGCGTCATCAACGCGCCGAACGTGGTGGTGTCCCGCTAAACCTCACGCCGAAAGAGTTTCTCCTGCTCACCCACCTTGCGCATTCGGTGGGTGAAGTCGTGTCGCGCGATGAGATTGCAGAACATGTGTGGGACATAGGATTCAAAACCGATACGAACGTAGTCGATGTGGTCGTGCGCCGCTTGCGGGCAAAGGTAGACGATCCGTTTAAGACCAAACTGGTTCATACGATCCGCGGCATGGGATATGTTCTCAAAGCGCCCTCCTAAACCGCGCTCCATCGCCTCCCAGCTCATCCTCCTTTTTACGCTGGCGGCGGCCGTCCTACTCGTCTGTGGACTCGGCGTCTTTTACTGGATCGTGCTCGCCGACAAACTAGACGCGTTGCAAACAAGTTTTGAACAGCGCGGCGGATTGGAGGCGGTCGCAGCCGAGATCAACACAGCAGGTAGTCGCAAGCGCGCTCCGTTTTTGGTACGCGTGCTCGATCCGGCGGGCACCACCATTGGGCAAACAGCCGGCATGGAGACGCTGTTGCCGCCAAATATTTTTCCACCGGTCGCTTCACGCGAAATTGCGGCGCCTACGGAATATCGAGTTGCCGGAAAATCGTTTGCATTGACCACGAGAAGCGCGCTCGCAGATGGTCATCAGTTTACCATCCAGGTGGCGCAAGACCGCTCGAGCGACGAGCAGGTCGAGAGAAAATTTGGTCTACTGGTTCTGGTCGTTCTTTCAGGCAGCATTCTCGCTTCTATTCTGATTGCAATCCCGGTTACCAGGCGCGGTCTGCGTCCGTTGGAAGAAATGAAGCGTTCACTCGAGCGAATTGGGCCAACACACCTGAACGAGCGGGTCGCATCCGCCAGCTGGCCGCGAGAGCTTCAGCCTATGGCTATCGCTTTCGATGAAATGCTGAAGCGCCTCGACGATTCCTTCACCCGTCTCTCTCAATTCTCTGCGGATCTCGCACATGAATTGCGAACCCCCATCGCAAACATGCTCGGCGAAGCACAGGTCGCTCTATCGCGCGACCGGAGCTCTGCCGAATACCGCGAAACGATTGAATCCACGATCGACGAATGCGAACGGCTTTCGGGAATTGTCGACAACTTGCTTTTTGTTGCACGGGCTGATGCTGCACGCGATCCGATCGCGCGAAAGCAATTCGACGCCAGGGCCGCGGTGGAAAAAATTGCAGCTTTTTATGAAACCATCGCGGAAGATCATCACGTCATGATCAGATGCCGGGGCCGGGGAGAGATTTCTGCCGACCCCGCCTTGTTCGAGCGCGCGGTAGGAAATCTTGTCGACAACGCGCTCCGGTTCACTCCTGCCAACGGATCGATTGAGATCGCGCTTGCCGAACATGCGACCGATTTCGAGGTGGCAGTCAGCGACAGTGGCTCGGGAATCGCTCCCGAACATTTGCCACGCGTGTTCGACCGATTTTATCGTGCGGAGTCATCGCGCGGATCGGATGGAACTGGCCTGGGCCTGGCTTTAGTAAAATCCATTGTGAATCTGCACGGCGGCACCGCCAGAATTCAAAGCGAAATCGGTCGCGGTACCACCGTGACATTGACTTTTCCGGCCGAGTCTACCTGCGAAGCCAAGGGGTGAGGCCCTTCGGGCCAAAAAAATCTTGTCACGAATCATTACTGTTTTGTAATGAAGCCGGATGCCATTCCGTTATCGAATCCGAAAATATTATTCACACTCTTCATTAACTCGAAAACTCGCATCGCTCCTCGTGGCAGAAAGTGTTCTCGCTTTCTTCCCGATTAAAGCCTACGCCCAGACACAAACCACCGCCGCAGAGGCTATCGTGACTGGTGAAGCTATTCCGACGCCGACGCCTTACGACAACTGGCGGGAAATGCGGCAGCACATCATGCCTGAAGTGTCGGGCACAGAAATCACGGTCACAAAAAAAGCCACCGTCATCAAGCTCGAGCAGCAGCCGCCCATCGAGAACAACGATCTACAAGAAGAATTCGTCAAAGCGCCTGGCTTGCTCGTGACGGAGCAGCACACGCCAGGTCAGTTCAACTTCAGCTACCGCGGACTCGGCAATCCGCAGGAATCGGAATTCATCACCGTGCTGATGGACGGTGTCCCGTTGATGAGTGACTGGATTGGTTTTCCGACGCTATATTACCTGCCGTTCCCGCAATCGGTGAGCGAGATTCAATTTATCCGCGGCGGAAGCAGTTTGCTCTACGGACCTGAGCCGGCGCCGGCAATCAATTTTGTGACAAAACGGCCGCCACTCGGTTCGCCGGGGGATTTTTACACCGAGCAGGTCGGCGGCCCGTACGGCTTGTACACCACGTACAATGTGATTGAAGAAGCCGCGGGACCTTTGGAATTCCGGCTCGATGGCGGCTATGCGCGGGCTGATGGCCAGCGCGATCACAGTGCGTACGACCTGTGGCAAACCGATCTGTACGTGGCCTATCGCCCTGATGAACATCAGCTCCTGGACCTCGAGTTTCACGCCAGTCGTTTCGACGGTGATGATCCAGGCCGCCTGAGCATTGCGCAATTCGAGGAAAATCCGAATCAATCCACCACGCCGTTCAACAAGGATTGGGTCGATCGATATTCGGCCGTCCTGCGTTACGAGCGCGATTTCGGCGATGGCTGGCTTTTCCAAGGCAAAGGGTGGTACACGCATCAGGAGATCGATACTCTCGGCTTGCCGTTTCTGGTCGATCAAAACTTCAATAACGGCGGGATTGATTTGCGCATGCGAAAGAATTGGGGGGACGCCACGATCTTCAAAGGCAGCACACTCACGTTCGGCGGCGTGGCATATCACGGGGATGGCCCGTACAATCAACAATTCGCCACGCCCGACACTCACCGCGATGACGACACCGGTTTGATCCGGGTTGATCAAGATCGGGAATCAGATTACCAGGCGATCTTCTTCGAGAATATCTTTCGGCTTGGAAAATTTCACATCGTCCCCTCATTCCGTCTCGATCACGAACATGTCGAGGTAGACGAAATTATTTCACCGTTCGCCGGAGGGCCTGGCCAACGCCCACTGGCAACTCCTTCTGCGGACCATTGGGTGCCATTATGGGGCGTCGGTTTAGGAAACGATTTCGGTGATCGTAACGAAACCTATTTCAGTGCTTCCTCTGGCTGGCGGCCGACACGATGGTTCGATATTTCGTCGCCATTCCAGAACATCGCACCCGGGCATCCGTCCGATCCGTTCCACTCGTTAGACTTCGAGCTAGGAGTACACGGAACTCCCCTTCGTGGGTTTTGGTATGACGTCGGAGCATTCTGGATGCTTTTCGATAATCGCACTGAGACGCGGCAGTTCAGCACGACTGAGTTCGTCATCGCCAACACCGGCAGCACTCGCCATCGCGGGCTCGAAGGCGAGCTTTCGTATGATTTTCTTGCGCGGTTCCAGCACCCGCCTGTTCCGCAACCTCTCGCGGTTGATGAGAAGAATGTCATCGACAAAAACCCAGCCCCCGTGCCGGGCGCTCTGGAAAAATTCCGGCCGTTGCAACTCGTCCTCTTCACCAACGTGCAATTTCTCGATGCCACATTCAGTGAGAGCGATATTCCGGATCAGGTGGGCAACACGCCGGCTTTCGCTCCCGATTTCCTCTGGAAAGGCGGTATCAGCTTCCGCAAGGAACAGTGCTTCAATATCATGTTGAGCGCCGTTTACGTTTCGGAGCAATTCTGGTCGGATGCCAATGTGGCCGCGGCACCGTTTCCCGGTGCCCCGCCGACTCCGGCGAAACTGCCCGCGTATGCCGTTGTTGATCTCTCGGGCGAATATTACATCACGAAAAATTTGCGCGTGTTCGGCGGCATCTCGAATTTGACGGACGAGAAATACTATTCACGGGTGTTCTTCAATGGCTCGATTGAGCCGGCACCTCGGTTATCTGGTTATGCCGGTGCTTCGTTCAAGTTTTAGCGGCGGCACGGGTGTAACGATTACGTTCCGCGAGAGCATCGTTTACTCTCTCACCTTACCTGCGCAGACGCGCTGAACACGAAGCCGGCGCCGATCATTGCTGTAAACAATGTTCTTGTCGTTTTCACATTTATTTTTTCGCTGGCTACGCTTCCAAACGGTTGCCGAAAGATTTGTCTTGCCAATTATTACAAATTTGTAATTATAGCGCAATACCTGCAGGAGTGACAGCCCCGAAAAGCTTTCGGGGTTGCTGAAGTGGAGAAGCCGCAGCCCGGTGGAGCGGGCTGCGGCTACACTTTATCAGAGTTACGGACGCCACGCATGTGGAGACCCGAGCGTCGATACGAAATGGGTAAAAAGCAGCGCACCTGTTACGACTGCGCAGCGATTAGTCGGTCAAAAAATCGGCGGAGGTCTGCCTTCCGGAGAATTCGCCAAATTTATCTTGCGAAGTATTACAGTTCTGTAATTATGCGCGGCACCTATGAATGAAACATCCTGCTCTTCTGGAATCGACCGACAATGGTTCGTCCCGTTAATTGCATCCGTGTGTTT
>QHOR01000031.1 GCA_003219395.1 Verrucomicrobiota bacterium
GAAAACAGGAGCAAACCAGCAATCCGCCGATGATCATCGCTACCAGGGTTATTCAAGTGCGTCGCCCAGAGACGGAGTTCACGAAGTCTATTGATAAAAGTCAGCGGCCTCGAAAGTTTTCGGCGCTTCACTACGTTATGTGGACACGCCCAATGCTTTTGAATTTCGCGCACGAATCACCAACCAAACTTTCCGCGGCGATGAAGAGCGCGACTTGACTCAAGATAGCCGCCCCAACTCCAGACAGCTGAATTGCACCAAGCCATACCGCCACGCCAATGATGGCGAAGAATAAGCCTGAATACATCCAATATCCCGAAAGAATAAGTACAGGAACGAAGACAAACCGAACAGCAGCTGCGTACTGTTGCACTGCCGAAGCCTCACCATAAACATACCCGACTATCGGAATCGTGAAGATGAGGTGAATCGACCGAAGAATCGAACGTTTGCTCGCATTACTAATCATTCAATCCCTTTCCCTCGAGAATTTGCGGCATACATTTTTCAATCCTGGACGTCCGGGTTTTGGATTGTTTAGCTCCAGAAAAATAGAGAATGTATCCTCTTTGCCGTCCCGGCGTCAGTGCATCAAAAGCCTTTTTCAAGGGAGGCACTTCATCGAATTTCTTTTGAAGTTCTTCAGGAATAGGTTCCGGATTCCTTTTGTAAGTCACCTCCAGGCCTGCTTTTTCCTTCGCTTCACGGATATAGGCTTTCAAGATGGATTCCATCTCAACTATTTCCCGAAGGTTGGTGAACGGAATCCGCCGTGCCGCCTGCCAGCCAAATTTTTCTAGAATACGGTTGGGATCGTTTAACAAGGCACCCTTGGGAAACAAAAGCGCACAGAATTCTTTAAATCCTTGTATGATAACTATGTTACTATTCTGAAACGTGTAACAAGGTTTACCCCACTTCAATTCTTCGGTCAGCCCACAGCCAAGACTGATCCTTCTCAATCTCTTCATTTCTTCCTGCCACTTTTTGGCTTTGGCTAGAAATGCATCAACTTTGGGAATCGTTCTGTTCATTTATTGATACTCTGAGATTAATTGAGCGCATAATCTGGTTACAAACTGGAGTTTGTTCATCGTCGTTTGATTGCTCGTGTAAACTATTTATCGGCGAAACGCTACCATTACTGTGGCCTAACGAGACACAGCTCAGGCCACCGCTAGCCCGCCGCGACGGGTAAACTTCAGGAAGTTCCTTAAACTCTCAACAATCCATCTCTCAACTCTCAACTTGCTCATCGTATCGGTGAGCCGTTGCCCTGATGCATTAGTTAGATGCGGCGCGCTCGAACTACGGGCGCGGCGGAGGCGTCGGCTGAGTCGGGGTCGGCGTTACTCTGGGCGTAGGCGCGTTACTCTTTTCTGAAAGGCTTTTCTGCAACTGATCTGTGATTCTTTGTTTGATCATGTTCTGAATAGCATCGGAAAATGACGGGTACGCCGTAGCGGTCGATTGAGGAACCGGCGTCGCTCTGTTCTTGTCAACCGAGCGCATGATGGCGGGTGCGAAAACCACTGACACAATGTCAAGTATAAGGAGTAACGCCGCGATAACAAAGATCGCCAGCGTAAGCGGAGAAAATCCTTTGTGCGTTGCGGTGTGAGGTTCGCTGCGTCGGACCCCGGCGACACACGCTGGAGGCGCCGGATTACCAATCGTCTCGGCATAAAGGTTGACCAAGGAAACAACAACACCGTGTTTCACTTCCACATCGCCTAGTCCATGCAGGTAAGGCTGCCAACGACGATGCTGCGCCAGATCATCCGCGAAGCGTTTGCTCACCAGAATGTGACCTGCGTCGCCGCAATCCATCACCCGACGCGCGATATTGATTCCCACTCCGGAAATGTTGTCGCGCGCGTTAGCGTCCTTGACATACTGGACCGGCCCGCTGTGGATTCCCATCCGTATTGGCAGGCTCGGTTGCGCGCGCAGAGCCTGGCTGACTTCCAAAGCGCACTCGGCAGGTCCCTCTACTGAACCAGTGAAGGCCAAAGCCATACCGTCGCCCGTCGGTAAGATGATTAGTTGCCCGGCTCCTTCTGCTTCACGCACCACTTCGGTGTTGCGAACAATCTGATTCAACTCCTGAAGCGCTTCTGATTGTTCATCGGTCAACAGCTTAGAGTACCCGACGATATCGATGAACAAGACATGCGCGATCTCCAGGCGCGGCTTGGTTTTCTCGTCATCCGGCATTTGCCCGGAATGTTAAGCGCACTCCCTCGACCGCTCTAGGCGATTTTTTTTCGTCCCGTCATTTCGCCGATGGCAAATTTTTCCAACAGCGCAGTCATGCATCTAACGAGCTCGAGCTCAGCCGCGGCGAGCGGGAGCGCGCACCACTCCCGGTCGAACGGTTTTGATCATCTGAAACTAAGCAGTACGCCGGGCTCGCCGTCGGCTGCAGCTAGTGGGCACGTGTGCGTGTGGCATCCTCAATGACCGTCGCTTTCACTTGTGAGCCACCGCAGAATCGCGGGGCTCCAGTGGCCAATGCGCGTGGCGAAAGACGTACACCCATCGACCCTTTTCCATTCGTCGGTAGTCCGTCCAAATCGCCGTTTTGCGATCGGCAGTCCCATTCTTAAGCTTTCGGGTGTAGATGACTGTGCCGACACCGATCACGCCTTCACCAGCCGGGATGTACGAAACGTCCCGAATATCACCGCGGATGGTTTCCAGCGTGTCAAACCAAGCCGCCCACTCTTGTCGGATGTTACTGCCCCCTTTGGTCATGTCGCCAGTGGGATCAATAAAAAAGGCATCCGGCGATTCAGAGAAAAGGCTTTCCACCAGGCCGGCATCCTTCAGCGCGTGCGCATCCATCAAGCGCTGATCCAACTCGCGATTAGCGGCAACGACCTTCTGGTCGAGCGTGGTACTTGTCTGGGCGTGCAAGCAAGATCCCAAGTAAACATAAAATACACGCGCGACTGTGAAACCTGAAATGGATCGAAAACTATTCATTTGCTACCTCCTACCTGTAATGGACTGGTACCTGGTGCGCTTTGGCAAGCATGTAACAAGAATGGAGCGAGCAGGGAAGCCGCGACATGGACGGGCAGGCCGAGAGAGCGAGTGAGCTGGGAAGATCATGAGTCAAAAAGCCCAGGCAACGGTGGCCCGGCGGCGGGTAAACTTCGGCGAGCTTTGCTTTACTCTCAACAATCATCTCTCACACACGCGCGGGCGAGCATGCTGACGGCCCGAATTTAGGAATGCGGAGCGGAGCCGCGCTATGCGAACTAAGGTCAATTCCCACCCGTTGTGTCTATCGCCTGTTAAGCTGATTCATTCATTTGCTTGATTGAGATCCAAGCGAAGATGTATTCTTCCCTGTTTTCGCCTCTGCCATTGGCGAAATCTTTGTTTTCTCCGAGGACCGGCCGCAAGTAGGCGAAGCCTGCTTGTGGACGCCCGACCAGGAAAGGTTACTCCTCGGGTCCGTGGCAAACCACTTCGATGTTATGCCCGTCCGGACCAATGACGAAAGCTGCATAGTAGTTCGCGTGATATTCCGGGCATAGACCCGGTGCACCATTGTCTTTGCCACCCGCCTCGAGAGCCGCGCGATAGAAAGCATCGACTTGCTGGCGATTGTCGGCCGTGAACGCCACGTGGAGATGCGCCGGCTTCTCCTCGGTTCGGTACAGGCACAATGAAGCCTTACCCTTTGGGCTAAGCTCGACACCGTACGTCGGCGCTCCCTCCGAGACAACAGCTACGCCGAGCGGTTCGAGCGCCTTGAGGAAGAACGCCTTGCTCACTGCATAATCGCTGACTCCGAATTTGACGTGATCAAACATGAGTTCTCCTGAAGTGTGTGGATCTGCGCGAGGCCTAATCAGACATAAGATCGGCGACCGCGCGAGCTAGAAATGACGTTCGCACACTCTTAAATCTCAACATACCGACGGTCAGCGGTTCTCTGCATCGACTAGCTAAGTGTGGACATGGCTGCGAAGCGAAAGCTCTGCCAGAACTAAAGGCGACGCTCACAATGGGCGATCCACGAGGAGAAAGACACAACCCGTTTCGGAATGAACGTCAGAATGTACGGATCCTACACTAGCGACACTCGCCCATCCCCGAGGTAGACACTGACCTCGTAAAATGAGCTCGCCTTCGAGAACGTAGATAAATTCCGGACATTCATGCGTATGGAGCGGAAGCCGCGCACCGGCCTCGACCCGGACGATCTGCATCTCCAAGCCATCGGTTATGGCCACGTCCTTAACAAAAACCCCAGGGGCCAAAGCCGATGGCTTCCACGGCAGATCATCACACTGGACGCACAAAAGCTGACCTGAATTGAGAACGTTCATTTCATTCACCTCCTAATACCTGATGAGGCAGACATAAGCCAGCGGTGGCCCGCCGCCGTCGCTACGGTTAAACTTCAGCGCGGCTGGAGATTTGCTCCAGCGACTGTTAGGGCGAATCAATTTCTCGTAGCATGATGACGGATTCTTTATCTCCCACTTCGCGCTCGTGTATTGCCCAACCGCTCTTTTCATACACTGGCGCCGTGACAGCAAGGCAGTCGATAAAGAGGCATTTTACGTTTGCTCGTGCCGCGACCGATGCTGCCTTTTGTAGGATCATTGAGGCGATCCCTCGTCGCCGAAACTCCGGCTTAACATAAACTGCAGCGACCCAGGGCAAATATTGGGGGCGATGAATGCAGTCGTTCTCGATCACGCAGCAACTTCCAACTGGTTCTATGTCTGCTAAGGCGACGACGCTATACGGAACAGCATCCAATTTCTTGTGCGTGCGGAGCCAGGTGAAGACAATCTCAGGCGAGTCGCATCGCTTGCTCCACCACTGATGGTAAATCCAGCGACCGACGGTTTCAAGGTGCTCCGGGCACTCTGATAGCTGCTTAAGGGCGATCTCCATTCGATGGGATGTTTTCGCCTAACGAGACAGAGGCGAGCCACTGCTGGTGACGGCGAGCTTTGCCTTCACTTCATCGTTCATAATTGAAACTCCTTCATTGCCCTCACTCTTTCGCTGCTACCTGTGTAGTTTTACCTTCTGTGTCGCTCGTCCCATTCGCTCGATTTCAGCGTCAGCTTTTTATTGCGGCGGTCAGCGATACGCTCGAGCGATTGGTTAGATCTCTTGGACAGGGCTACAGGAGATAATTTTACGTCCCAGGCTTGCGACGAACTCCGTGCGAATTGCCGTGCGTGTCCCGGTATCTCAGCGGCTCTCGAAAGCAGCTCCCGGCAAATCCTCGGCTAGTCGGATTAGGTATTTTGTGCGTCTTCAACCCCCTCGTTATAAGCAAACGGAGCAATCTCCTGGAAAAAATACTCGAGGAGGAATTCCGCCTGAAGTTCACTTAGCTCAAGCTCGAGTTTGTCGGAAAAGAAACGTTGACTAGACCGAATGACTTCGGCCTTTTGTTCTTTGGACAATGGCAGGGACATTGCGCGTGTGGGCCTAACGAGAAAAAGCTGAAGCAGCCCTAGCAGCGGTGAGCTTTGCTTTCACTTCCTGCTTCATAATTCATCCTTCAGCCTTTTAGTACGGCGGTCCGCGGTTCGATGCATCGCATGTTTAAGGCTCTCTATAGGCGATCATTCTAACACCGCTGTTGCCTCTATTTCGATCAGAAAGTCTGACACCGCTAACGCAGATACTCCGATCCACGTACTTGCAGGGCGCTTCTCTTCGGGAAAGAACTCTCGAAGCGCGCCTCCAATCGCATCAGCTTGCTCTGGTCTGTAATTAACTATGTAGATGCGCAGAGCGACTACGTCTGCCAGCGTTCCACCGACAGATTCGACAGCGGCCTGAATATTACGCAGGGCTTGCCTGGCCTGCTGGGCCAAATCTGTTCCGATGATTCGCCTTTGTGTATCCCAGGCAGTTTGACCGGAAATGTAGATTGTCTTCCCGCCAGTGGTAGCGACGATCTGAGAAAAACCGTACTCCAGGCTTCGAAAGAGCGAATCTGGATTTGTGTATTTTTTCGGCATGATGTCTAGAAGGAACTTGCTCCCCTCTGGTCGGCCTCAAACGCACTGCCACCGCCAGGGACGGTTGGCATTCGGATATATTCGATTCGATGCAACGCAAAGGGCAGATAACGCGGCCAGCTCCGTGCGCGAGGTCGTGCTCGTGCATGTGTTTGACCTGCGCCAGATGCAAGCGCAGGGAACGCCGCAACGTGTCAAATTAGTCGCGACAGGTCAAGCGAAGCGCCTGCCTACAATGCTGAATAGCGCGGGTCCCGCTCGGACTACGCTGGTGCTCCGCCGAGTGCGCCAGGAAGTGGAGGAGTTACATCCGGTGCGGCGACCACTTGTTTCGGTGGTTTTTCGGCCGGCATATTCTTGCCTGACGGCGGGGATGCGCCTGGAGGCGGATTGATGAGCCGGCCGTGGTCGACGATCTCTTTGATTTGCGAGCCGTCGAGGGTTTCGAACTCGAGCAAAGCTTTAGCGATCACTTCCAGCTTGTCGCGATTCGCGATGAGCGTTGTCTTGGCAAGTTGATAGGCGTCATCGAGGAGTTTGCGCACTTCCTGATCAATCTGTTCGGCTGTCGCTTCGCTGTAGTCGCGCGCTCGCGAAATGTCGCGCCCGAGGAATACATAATCTTCGTGCTCGCCGTATTCAACCATCCCCATCTTCTCGCTCATACCCCATTCGCAAACCATTCGGCGCGCAATCGCGGTGGCGGTCTTGATGTCGCCACGCGCGCCATTTGTGATGTCGCCGAAGACAATTTCTTCGGCAACGCGGCCGCCCATGCTAACGGCGAGACCGGCGAGCAACTCGTTTTTGCGGTTGGTGTATTTGTCTTCCTCGGGCAACCACATGGTCGATCCGAGTGAAGGACCGCGCGGTATGATGGTGACTTTGTGCAACGGCTCGGTGTGCGGCAAAAGCTCGAGCAACAGTGCGTGACCCGCCTCGTGATACGCGGTGTTTTCTTTTTCCTTTTCGCTGAGTGCCAGGCTTCGGCGCTCTTTGCCCCAGCGAACTTTATCGCGCGCTTCCTCGAGCTCGGCGAGCGTGATGCCCTTGCTTCCTCGAGCTCGGCGAGCGTGATGCCCTTTAATCCACGACGCGCTGCGAGCAAGGCCGCTTCGTTGATCACGTTGGCAAGTTCCGCGCCGGAATAACCAGGGGTGCCGCGCGCAACCACTGCGAGATCGACGCCTTCGGCCAATTTCACTTTCTTGGCGTGCACACGCAGAATTTCTTCGCGTCCTTTCACGTCAGGCAAATTGACTGTGATCTGGCGATCGAAACGTCCAGGTCGCAGCAATGCCGGATCCAGAACGTCGGGACGGTTGGTCGCAGCGATGATGATCACGCCTTCCTGCGTATCGAAGCCGTCCATCTCTACGAGCAACGCATTCAACGTTTGTTCCCGTTCATCATGACCGCCACCCACACCATGGCCGCGATGACGGCCGACCGCGTCGATCTCGTCGATGAAAATGATGCAAGGCGCTGATTTTTTACCCTGCTCGAACATGTCGCGGACGCGTGATGCGCCGACGCCGACAAACATTTCAACAAAATCCGAGCCGCTAATGGAAAAGAACGGGACATCTGCCTCGCCGGCAATGGCGCGAGCGAGAAGCGTTTTACCCGTGCCCGGAGGCCCGACCATCAAAACGCCTTTTGGAATGCGACCACCAAGTTTCTGAAATTTTTTCGGATCACGCAAAAACTCGACGAGCTCCTGTACTTCATCCTTTGCTTCCTCGACGCCCGCAACGTCGCGGAAAGTGATTTTGTTTTTGTCGCGGGCGAGCATGCGCGCTTTGGATTTCCCGAAATTGAGCGCACCTTTCCCTGCCATGCGGATTTGCTGGCGAAACAAAAAGTAAAGCACCAGCAGGAAAAGCGCGATCGGCAGAAAACCGACCACAGTTTGCGCGAGCATGTTTGATTCAGTCTTGATCGCGGGCTGAAAACCGGCCGCAGCCAGTTTTTCCTGCAAATTATTTGTGAAACTCAGATAGACGGTGGTTCGAAACGGAACCTGCTGGGACGGCGCAGAGCCAACACCCTGGCGGACATAAGCACCGCGCAACGTCTGAGTTGGCCGACCGTCTTCCACCACCAACTGGAGCGGATAATTTTTGTCGTTAACAATTTGTTTGTTATCGAGCAGCTCGAGAAAGCGGTTATACGGCACGTCTTCGACCGGTTGCATTCCCCCCCGGTAAAAGAGCATGGCCATCGCGATCAGACTGAAAGCGATCACGATAAGGATAACGCCACGCCAATTGAAATTGGGTTCGCTCCCGCGGTTTTTATTCTCTCGTTGAGAGTTGCGATCGAACTGAGCCATAAGAAAAAACGGATTTTACCGGTTTAAGAGGTTACCATGAACAAATTGGCAATGCAAAACGAGCAAGGGCGTGGTCATTCGTATTTGTTAGGATTTTAAATTTGTGGATCAATGCTCAAGTATTTGACGCGGTAGAAGTATTCTTCGTTCGGATTTCGTGATTCTGTCCCTGCTGTTATATTCGTGGCCGCGCATTGCGTCGCTTGCCCGTTTCAGCTAAAATTCGCCCCCAAATCTTTACATGACAGAGCTTGTCTCATCAGTGGCAGATAGGATCGATCGCGCCGTGCAGCGGGTAACTCCGCTGGCCTATCGAGTGCGTCGGACAGGGCGCCGTTGGATGCGTCGGGCCTTGCGAAAGCCCCGGAGCGTCTCTGAGGGGCCAAATCTGCTGCCGGTGTTGATCCAGGTCCTGGCGAGCTTCACCAAAGCGGATGGCATTCTGCTCGAGGAAGAGATCGACTCGAGTCTTGGCTTTCTTCGATACGATTATCCGGAGGCAGTTTATTCCGAGCTTCGACAATTGTTCCGGCAAGCACTTTACGAGCAACAAGATCTGGCTGCGATGGCGCAAAAGCTCGGCGCGCAGCTGAGCGCGGATCGTAAAATCATGCTTGGAGTTCAGCTTTACGATCTGATTTCACAAGCCGGCTTAAAGCAGGAACAGGTTGTGGCCTTCTATTCGTTCATGTCGCAAATGGGCATGGCTGCGCAGGCAATCGACATCGTTTATCAACTCAACGCTTCTGAGGATTCGGATCCGTCGATTTATCAGCACGGCGCATCACCGCTGGAGTCGCTCTCCTTCGGGCCGGATGGCAAAGGCGACGTGATGCTGAAAAACCTAAACGAGCCCGATCGCTTGGTCGCTTTTCGTTATCACGAACTCATCTTGCTGAAAAATTACAGCGATCAAAACGTGTCGGTGCGCGGCAGGCCGTTGGTGCGTGGAGGTTTTTGTCGAATTTATCCGGGCCAGCGCATCCTGGTCGGCGACCAGGTGCTCAGCTATCAGGAGCTGGCGCAATATTTCAATGCAAAGAAGAATGTTTCCCTTCCGCAGATTTTCATCCGTGTAAATAGAGACCTGGACGAAGTCGGATTGGAACGCTCGCGCACACGTGAAAGCGCCCTTCGGGTCACTTTCGGATTGAAGGTGCGCGTGAAGGCGCTGCGCGATGTGGATGCGGAGCTCAAGGGCGTGAAGTTAAAAGCCGGCACACAGGTCGATGCCAGCCTCGAAGATCGGATTGTCTTCCACAACAACAGCGAGATGGATTTGAGCGATCTGCGCCGGCGCGCGCGAGCGCTGGGTGGGCGGTTTCAACTGAAAGCGTCCAAGTCGGAATACCTGGTTTCCAA
>QHOR01000370.1:0-1259 GCA_003219395.1 Verrucomicrobiota bacterium
CAATTGCCATATCGGTAAGGCTGTTAATTTTTGCGATGATGCGCGCGGGGCGGCCAGCCTTTGCGTGGGCGGTTTCGCGTTTGATGAGGCTGATCATTCGTTTGCGAAGATTCAGCGGCGCGACCATCAAGCACTCGTACTCATTAAACTCCGAAAAGCCAGTGAGCGAATTGAATAGATTGGTCGCATCGCTGGCAATCTCCGGATCAATGGTAAATATGCCGATGTCCGTATAGATCCGCGAGGTAGTTGGATTGTAGTTTCCAGTCGCGAGATGAACGTAGCGTTGGAGCGCCTTGCCTTCGCGACGAATTACCAGCGCCAGCTTGCAATGCGTCTTTAAGCCGACAATCCCATAGACCACGTGAACACCCGCTTGTTCCAGTCTGCGCGCCCATTCAATATTACTCTCTTCGTCGAATCGAGCTTTCAATTCCACCAGTGCCGCGACCTGTTTACCTTTCTCACACGCGTCAATCAGGGCCTTAACGATGGGAGAGTTTCTGCCGGTGCGATAAAGACAAATCTTGATGGCGACCACGTCCGGATCGTTGGCGGCGGCATTGATGAAATCCGTGACGGCGCTGTAAGACGTGTATGGGTGATGCAAGACGACGTCTTGTTGCTTGATTGCGTCGAAGAAATTGTCGCCGTTGCGCAATGGCGCCGGCATCGCAATTTGCAGTGGTTTATCTCTTAGTTCCGGCCGCTCCAGATCATAGAGCTGCATCAAGTCGGGAATATTTAATGGCCCATCGATGGCGTAGACATCGTCTTTGGTCAGTTCCAGAGCTTCGGTGAGAGAGCGAACCATTGCTTCCGGCATGTCCGCAGCGACTTCAAGACGCACCGCATCGCCGAAGCGCAGTTGCCGTACATGCTGCTGCATCGTGCGCAAAAGGTCGCTGGCTTCATCCTCTTTGATATCGTGATCCGCGTCGCGCGTAACCCTGAACAAGTGGCACTTGCTCGTCTTCATGTGAGGGAAGAGCATCGCGATATTGGCGGCGACCAGGCTGCCGAGGAAGGTGAAGTTCGTCCCCTTGTCGTCAATCGGAATCAGACGCGGCACTTTCGGTGGCAGCTTAATTCGCGCAAATCGCGGCGCTTTGGGCGAGCTCACTGTCCCCGGAGACTTTTTGCGCGGCGGCGCTACAATCAGGCCGAGATTCAGACTGAGGTTCGACACGTATGGAAATGGATGTCCCGGGTCGACGGCTTGCGGCGTGAGGATCGGAAAGACATTTTCGAGAAAATAA
>QHOR01000370.1:1297-2197 GCA_003219395.1 Verrucomicrobiota bacterium
ACGCCGAATCTGAATTCCAGCCTCAGCCAGTTTTGGCAGCACATCGTCGCCGAGGCAGCGCATTTGTTCTTTAAGCATGGGCCGAAGTTGCGCGCTGATCGCGGCGAGCTGCTCGGCATGAGTCATTCCGTCAGGCGAAGTTTCTGCCACGCCTGCGTGCAGCGCTTCTTGCAGCCCTGACACGCGAATCATGAAAAATTCATCCAGATTTGAAGAAAAAATCGCCAGGAACTTCAAACGCTCGAGCAGAGGATGACGATGATCCAAAGCCTCTTCAAGCACGCGACGGTTGAACTGTAGCCAGCTCAACTCACGGTTGATGAGCAGGTGCTGCTGGCTACGCAGATTTCCCGCGAGCCTATTCTTCTTTGCAGGGCTTCGCACGCGTTTGGCTTTGGCGACGGCTGTGCTCACAAAGTTTTAATAGCTTTCATGATAGCGACTAGTGAGCGCAATGCAGAAGTCGATGGAAGAAATAAGAGACCAATCTGCCGCACGATGATGCCGATGGCATTAGGCGTAAACAGCGAATCGTTTGGGTGTTGTGCGGCATAAGGGTAAGCGACCATCAATTCTATGTCGTGCCCCACGACAATCTCGCGCTGATAACCGAGCTAGGCCAGGGCATGAATATCCTGGGATGGATGGAGTTCACGTTTTCGACTTGGTCGGGTTGGCTGATTCCTGCGCTGAACAAAGGTAAAGCAAAGCCTCCTGCTTTGCCAGCTCGATCTGGACGTGATTCCCAAAACGAAGCAGGCGGGCCAAACCCGCCTGCTCCAATCACGACCACGATGCCAAACGATCTTACTGTTTGTCGGCAACGCCGAAGATTACCGTGAAGGTAAAGCTCCTTCCCGGTAACATCCCCAGAGTGTCCCCCGGACCCGGCGTATAGAC
>QHOR01000370.1:2233-4619 GCA_003219395.1 Verrucomicrobiota bacterium
TTGTTAATGCTAAACCTGAATCTCGTTTGATCGAACATTTCCCATTTTCGCAGGCTGAAATTAACGAAGACGTTGGTGACGTTGAAGGGCGAGATAGGAATTACCTGATTGATCGTTGCGCCATTGGTCGCCGTGTTGTCCTGCCACATGTCGCCCACGCGTTTGTGAAAGAAATCCAGATCCCAATCTTTAAACTTGTAACTTAAGCCAACCGCCTGTGTGTTTGAAGGCGTGTTCGCTACCCACAAACCGGTGCTGGGAAGTCCCGGCGTCACGAAAGTGGCTTTGCCAAGCGTGGTGTTGATGTAAAAGTTTAAGCCTTTCGTGACGTTCACATTTGCTTCCGTCTCAAATCCAGTAGAGACCGAGTCTCCCGAAGCCGTGTATTGCGGAGCTGTCGGCATGCTCGGGTCTGGTGAAGCGCTGTACGCCCAACAAACCCAGAATTGACATCTGTCGTAGTTTAAAGTATCTTGATATCAAGGTAAGTGGAGGAGAGCGATGAGCCAAGACAAGCCGGAATCGTTGACGGGCGGAAGTGGGGTTCACGTTTTCCTGGTTTTATGGAAGGCGGCGCGCGCGGTTCAGACGTATGCCGAAAAGAGCATCACTGAGTTGGCGTTGTGTGGGAGCGACTTTGGCGTGCTCGAAGCTCTGCTGCACAAAGGGCCGCTTCCGGTTAACGAAATCGGGAAAAAGGTCCTGTTGACCAGCGGCTCGATCACGGTGGCAGTTGACCGCCTGGAAAAGAGGGGATTAGTTGAGCGGCGCGCCCACGGTACCGACCGGCGGGCAAGGATCGTCCACTTAACTAAGGAAGGGCGGAAGCTGATTACGCGCGCCTATGCGCAGCATGCAGCTGACCTTGAACAGTTAACGTCAGCCTCGCTTACGACCACCGAACGCGCGACCCTGATTCGCCTGTTGAAAAAGATTGGTTACAAGGCGGCGACGCAAAGTGAAGAGGACGCTGCGTGATTCGAGAATAAGATACAAGCTTTTGAGAGGTGAGATTTATGTCGATGGTAAAAGAAGCATTGAGAACTGAAGAGACGCAGACAAATAAAGGACGCACGGTCGCGGGAATCGTGAACAGTATCGAGACGCTCGAAGGTGGCGGATTTCTGGTGCGCCGGCCGTTTCCCAAGGCGGCGTTTTCAGACTTCGATCCGTTTCTGTTGCTTGATGAGATGGGACCCATGGATGTGGCGCCCGGCGAAGCGAAAGGCGCACCCGATCATCCACATCGCGGATTCGAGACGGTGACCTACATGCTGTGGGGTGATATGGAACACAAGGATTCCAGTGGGCACGCAGGGAAGCTTCGCTCGGGCGACGTGCAGTGGATGACCGCGGGTGCAGGTGTGGTTCATGCCGAGATGCCTTCCGGCGAATTCATGCGCACGGGCGGGCGGATGCACGGATTCCAACTCTGGGTGAACCTGCCGCAGCGCGACAAGATGATCAAGCCGCGCTATCAGGAAATTCCAGGTTCGCGAATCCCGAAGGCAACATCGCCAGACGGCATGGTCTCAGTCAGCGTGATCGCCGGCGAAGCTATGGGCGAGAAGGCGGTTATTGAGACGCGCACGCCAATCATTTACCTGCATTACCGAATTAAGCCGGGCGGCGTGGTGAATCAAAAAGTACCGCATGACTACAACGCCTTCGCTTACGTTATTGACGGAGCGGGATTGTTTGGAGTGGAAGATGAGCGCGGTGCTGACGGACAGATGATCATCTTCGCGCCCGACGGCGACGAAGTGAGAATCGAGAATCCGCCAGACGCCAGCGCGACGCTGGAAGCATTGGTAATTGCGGGTGTGCCTTTGAATGAACCAATCGCGCGTTACGGACCGTTTGTGATGAACACCGAAGTAGAAATCCATCAGGCATTTGAAGATTACCGTCGAGGCCGGATGGGCGCGATTAACTCTTGAATGATCGAAAATAAGGAGTGGTAAAGATGTTATCCGACAACAAAAAACTGATCGCCGTGATCGGTGCAACGGGACAGCAGGGAGGCGGAGTCCTACGTGCCCTGCAAGCCCGCGGACAATTCAACTCGCTGAGGAAGTCGTCGAGGCAGATTTAGGAAGACCAGAGACGCTCAAGGCTGCATTTGCAGGGGCCCACGGAGTTTTCCTGGTCACCAATTTTCAGGAAGCAGGAACCAATGAGCATAAGCAGGCGACGGCGGCCATACGCGCCGCCAAAGACGCTGGGGTCAAACACTTTATCTGGTCAACCCTGCCTGACGTAGAAGCGATCAGCGGTGGCAAGTTCAACGTTCCCCACTTTACCGGCAAGGCCAAAATCGATCAGGTAGTGAAGGATGGGGGGTTTGAGAATTACACCTTCGTCATCGCGCCTTTCTACTACCAAA
>QHOR01000032.1 GCA_003219395.1 Verrucomicrobiota bacterium
AACGAACGCGGATGAATTGCACGACGCATTAATGTTGCTCGGCGTGATGACGCCAGAGGAGATTCAACGAACGTCGGACGCGGGGAATGCGGAACAACTTACGTCAGCATTGATGGCTCAGAGCCGGGCCACACGTCTGCTCGTTGCTCCTCGACATTTAAATGACTGCGACGTTTTGGAGCACGGTGCTGCTGCACCGGTTTCGAACAACGGGGAACTTCCCGAAACGAGCCAGGGCGGTAGCGCACTCCAAAACACTGCCGCGACCAGGACATTCTGGATTTGTGCGGAACGGCTACCGATGATCGGCGCGACTTATCCCAACGCACATGTTGAGCCTACCTTGATTGTTCCCGATTCGGTGCGCGGAAAGACGTGGGAACGCGCGGACGGCATTCGCGAAGTGGTTCGTGGGCGAATGGAAGTTTGTGGTCCGATGACCGTTGCGGAGCTGTCACACATATTGGTACTGCCAGGATCAGAGATCGACGCGGCGTTACTTGCGCTGGAAAATGAAGGCTGTGTTTTACGGGGAAAATTTCGCCCGGGCGCAACGGAACAGGAATGGTGCGATCGCCGACTACTCGCGCGAATTCATCGCCTCACGATCGATCGTTTGCGCGCGGAGATTCAGCCCGTTTCACAGCAGGATTTTTTTCGTTTTCTGTTCGCGTGGCAGCGAGTTGATCAGGCACACCGCGTCGAAGGACTTGAAGGTTTGCAATCTGTTCTCGAGCAACTCGACGGGTGTGAACTGCCATTGGCGGCGTGGGAGTCTGCTGTCCTGGCCGGTCGCGTTGCCGACTACGACCCCGAATGGCTTAATCGTCTTTGTTTTTCGGGGCGCATTGGTTGGGGGCGATTGAGCCCACCCCAAAATCCAAGCACGCGCACCAGCGCTCCGTTGAGAACCAGCCCCATCGGGCTTTATCAACGCGAGAACCTCCAGCATTGGCTGATTTTGACTCGCGCAACTTCGGAGACGGAGCTTTCCGTTGCCGCCCGAACTTTATTCGACACGCTCGCAACAGGCGGGGCGCTTTTCTTCAGTGAACTGGTGCGCCGCAGCGGCCTGCTGCCTTCTCAGGTCGAAGAGGCGTTGTCGCAACTTGCCGCGCTGGGCCTGGTGACTTCGGATAGTTTCGATGGATTGCGAGCTCTTCTTGTGCCGTCAAATAAGCGTCCCACGTTTGGCCGGAATATTGGGAAACGGCGGCGCAAAACAAATCTTGCCAGCATCGAATTTGCCGGACGTTGGTCGTTACTGAGGACTGACTTGGTTTTGCAACCATCAACAAATGGAGCGGAAACTTCTGCACGCGACGCGGCTAGGGAACAATTCGCGCGGGTGTTTCTGCGCCGCTATGGCGTGGTATTTCGCCGCTTGCTCGAGCGCGAAAGTTTTCCGGTTACGTGGTATGAATTGGGGCGAATTTATCGTCGCTGGGAGGCGCGCGGCGAGATTCGCGGCGGATATTTTGTGGGAGGAATAAGCGGCGAACAATTTGCGCTCCCCGAGGCTATCGGCTTGTTGCGCGCTATTCGCAAAACCTCGTCACATGACGAAGTGATTACACTCAGCGCGGCCGATCCACTCAATTTGCAAGGCGTTCTGACGCCCGGGCCGCGAATTGCTGCACTAACCTCAAACCGAATTTTGTTTTCTGATGGATTACCGATCGCGGCGCTGGAGGCAGGCGAAATCCGGAAATTGGCCATGGCGAATCCATCCGGTGGCGAATTTTGTGATGCGCGGGTGTCTGATTTGCAGATCGAAACCGCGCTTAAAGTGGGCAACCTGCGGCCCTCACTACGACCGTACTACAAGTAAGAATAGCACGCGGGTCCTGCAGCCGCTTCGCTCTGCGAAGCGCCGCGCCGAGCTGTTTGTCACGCCGGCGTGATGCGTCTCACAGAGACGCGGCTACAGCTATTTGTTAACAATCTCGACGTTCTCGAGCATGGCAATGCCGCCACGCTCGGCCAGCTTGCCTTTCACCGTGATGCTCTTACCGCAGTACTCGGCGAGTTGATCGTTGATTGGCTTATGTTCGCCAACTACCAGATATGCTTTGCCGTCGCTGACTATACCGACTGGTCCACCGCCTTTGATGCACTTCGCTCCGCAGGATTGGCCATGTTTTTCGCCCACGGCGTTATGATCGACATAGCACATCATGTCCACCACTTCGCCGGTCACTTCTTTTGCGGAGGCGTCGTCACTGCCATGCTCGTGTTCCTGCGCGATCGCCAGCGGTGCGGATGCCAGAGCTGCGATGAAAGCCGCGGTGACTGCAACTTTCCAGACCGTAGGTTTTTTGCCGATTGAAATAAACATAATCGAAATGTGGGCTGCTCGGCGCGTCCGTCAATTCAGTGGTGCAGACCATTCAGTCTGCGCCGAGTTTCCTTGCAGCCGGAAAGGTCGGTATTACGCCCTGCTCTCGATCAACTCCGCGAATTCATCGAAAAAATACGATGCGTCATGCGGGCCGGGCGCGGCTTCGGGATGATATTGCACACTGAAAATTGGCAATTCCTTGTGCCGCATTCCTTCCACCGTGCCGTCGTTCAAATTGATATGTGTTACCTCCACGTTTGACGGCAGCGACTTCGGGTCGACTGCGAAACCGTGATTTTGCGCTGTGATTGCCACTTTGCCGGTGCTCAAATCTTTTACCGGCTGGTTGGCGCCGTGATGCCCAAATTTCAATTTGTAAGTCGATCCGCCGAACGCGAACCCGAGAATTTGATGACCCAGGCAAATTCCGAAAACCGGCTTCTTTCCCATTAAATCGCGCGTGGCCTTATGTGCGTACGCGAGGGCCGCCGGATCTCCTGGACCATTGGAAAGAAAAACGCCATCCGGATTAAGGGCGAGCACTTCTTCGGCAGTTGTACTCGCTGGCACAACAGTGACGCGAAAACCCTTCTGCCTCAGCAGCCGTAGAATATTTTCTTTGATTCCATAATCGTAGGCAATGATGCGAAAGCGGACCGGTGGCAGGGTGGGTTTGATTCCACCGTTACTGGACCCGATTGACCACGGCTCACTCAGCTTGTCCTCGGGATCCCATTGGTAAATTCCGCGCGCCGAAACTTCGCGAACATAATCCATTCCGATGACTCCTTCGCCTTGGAGCGCTTTCCGCGTTGCTTCCGCATGCGACATTTCTTCCGTCGTCAAACAGGCTTTCATCGCGCCGCGCGTGCGCAGGTGCCGCGTCAGTGCGCGAGTATCAATTCCTTGGGCGCCGGGGATGTTCCATTTCTTTAAATATTCATCGAGCGACATTTCCGAGCGCCAGTTGCTCGGGATCTCGCTTAGCTCTTCGACAACAAAGCCGCGCACATGCGGCGAGTGGCTTTCCTGATCGAGAGAATTCGTGCCGTAGTTGCCAATCAACGGATAAGTCATCGCCACGATCTGGCCGCGATAGGAGGGATCGGTTAACACCTCCTGATAACCGGTCATGGCGGTGTTAAAACAAACTTCGCCTACACAGGTGCCGGCTGCGCCAAAGGAATCGCCCGCAACTTTTCGTGAAGTTGGGAAATTTCCTGCTATCTCACGCGATATTGCGATGATTGTTGCCGAAGATCTAACCCACGAGAGAATATGGGACGTGATTTGGCATCCAACGGAACCATTGTTGGAACGAGTTGACTTTTTTGATCTCTTCGCCGGCACCGAAATTCGTGAAGGCAAAAAGTCACTTGCATATCGATTGACATATCGCGATCGGAGTCGCACACTGACAAGCGAGGAAGTGAATGCAGCGCATGCGAAAATTCGCGAGCGATTGCGAAGCGACCTCTGCGCAGAATTGCGGGAATAGTTCTTTGATAGCTGAGAGTCGTTTGTTGAGGGTTGGGAAGAAAACCAGTGCTTTTCTCTCAACTCTCAACCAGCGGCTCTCATCAGTCGCGGGTGATTTCGCGTTTTACCCTGCGATGTTCGAGATTACAGGTGGGATTCCCGAACCGATATTTGGTTAACCTAAGGAGGCTGAGTCGCTCGTAGAAAATGGCAGGCCTTAATTGGAAGTCAGACGCTGCGGCGACGGTCATCCGCCCGTTACGAAAAGGGAACGGGAGATCCGCCTAAACGGCATCAGCGGGGTAACTCTTCAAAAACCCGGATCGAGATTTTCGATCCGGGTTTTTTCGTGAGGCGTTAGAGCGATGAACGGTTAAGAGTGGTATCACGTTGGTCGACCTTACCAATTCAAGGATTTAAACCCTTCATCGCTTCATCGAATTTGAAAATTCTGCCCCGCGATCCACAGTGCGC
>QHOR01000033.1 GCA_003219395.1 Verrucomicrobiota bacterium
GGTTTCGGACGCCGGAACTGTACCCGCCAGCGCGGACCGCGGCCTCTCATTGCCCCAGGGCAAAATCACGCCGAGGTCAACGAGCCCTGCTACAATCGAACCTGCACTGTCACCAACGATTACGCGCAAGCTCGTTCATGTTATTCCCGCCAATTTGCAGATCGATGCGCGATGGGACGCAATACGCAAGGAGCGCTATGCAGCGAAAAGGAAAAATGGAAAACATGCCCCTTCTCCTTCTGTGATGATTGCGTGGGCAGTGATGCGAGCCATGGAAAAACATCCACCTTTTCGTCGCCTCATTTTGGAAGACGAGCGTATTGTCGAGAACGAGAATTTTGATTTGGGTATCGCCGTAGCGTTGGAAGGCGATCGCCTGGCAACCGCGGTGATTGTTGATGCGAGCAAGAAGACGTGGCCGGATTTCGTAAAGGCATACAATGAAACAGTCGATGCCACGCGGCGCGGCCGAGTTGATGCAATGAACGCCCGGGTTGTGATAACCAGTCTGGGCGCATTCGGCGTGAAGGCTGGGGCCCCCATTGTTGTGCCGCCGTCGGTGGGCACACTTTTCATCGGTACCGCCCATCGCGAACTGATCCCAAATGGGAAGAAAAGCGAAAGCGCGGAAGTGATCACTCTTTCGCTCACGTTCGATCATCGTGTGGTAAACGGCGCCGGCGCGGCCAGCTTCGCGAACGAAATCAAGAATCAAATCGAACGATTTAAAGTTCCGGCACCAGAAAAACAGTCAGTGTCCGCTTAACTGACGCTTACGGTGATTGCCGCCAAACGCGCTGCCCTGAAAAGCCGGGAACGTCCGACTGCCTTGCTTCGGGCTAGCATGCGCGCGCCCAGAGCCATCGCAACGCCCATCCAATCGGCGGGTGCGCTTCGTAGCATTTAGTACGGCCACTTTCGCTTGGCCGAATCAATCAACAAATGGGAGGTAAATTCTTATGGCACGAAAACTCGATGGGAAAAACGTGGCCATTCTTGTAGCGGATGGCTTTGAACAAGTGGAAATGACAAAACCTCGTGAAGCGCTGGATGACGCGGGTGCGCAAACGAAGATCGTGTCTCTTAAGTCGGGCAAGATCCAAGGAATGAATCATGCGGATAAGGGCGATAAGTTCGATGTGGATCTCACGGTTAAAGATGCGAGGCCCGACGAGTTTGACGCCCTCATGATTCCAGGCGGTTTGTTCAATCCGGATGCACTCCGTTCAGATCAAAACGCGCTTGAGTTTGTGCGGCATTTTTTTCGGGAGCACAAACCGGTGGCGGCCATATGTCACGGTCCGCAGGTCCTGATCAGCGCCGATCTCGTTCGCGGCAGAAAGATGACTTCGTGGCCGGCAATTGAGGCCGACATACGGAACGCAGGCGCAAGGTGGGTCAATGAGGAGGTCGTCGTGGATAACGGACTGGTTTCCAGCCGCAAGCCTGACGATATCCCGGCATTTAATCGAAAAATGATCGAAGAATTTGCGGAAGGCCGGCACGCGGCAGCCGCTGCGGCGTAAGCTAAAGGCGTTCTGTCAGACGGTAGATCAGAGCAGGACAATTGTAGGGGTTCGTGCACCACGGCAATCAGGGATTGGCGTGTTGCACAGAATGGCGCCGGCGGCCGCCGAGCGACATACAGAGGCAGGCTAAACGGTGAGTTCGCTGGCGCGATCGAATCAAACGCCCTACAATTTTCTGCGCTCACCCGCGTTATGACCACTGCCAACAAGATCACCGTTGTCCGCATCTTGATGATCCCGGTGTTTGTGACCATGGCGATTTACTATGGCGAGAGCATTCAGCACGGCACGCCTCTCGAGTGGATCCGTTACACCGCAATCGCCATTTTCGTCATAGCGGCAGTCAGTGACGGTTTGGACGGTTATGTTGCCCGCCATTATAACCAAAGGAGTTCGCTGGGAGTCGTCCTCGATCCGCTTGCTGACAAGGGCCTGCTTCTCAGCGGCATTATCACCCTGAGCATCAGCAACTGGAGCGATATTGATCCTGACTACGGGAGGTTCCCTGCGTGGTTTCCCGTTCTCGTCATCTCGCGTGACGTCGTGATCCTGGTCGGTGCAATCGTCCTTTATTTGCTCAATGGCAAGGTGCACGTGAAACCAAATTGGACCGGGAAAGTGGCGACAGTCTTGCAGATGATCGCGATTGGATGGGTGATGCTGCAGCTTCACTTTTTTCCGCTCCTCTATGTTGTTATCGCAGCCGGAGTTTTCACATTTATTTCAGGAATCGTTTACGTCACCGATGGCGTGCGCCAGCTGCAAATCGAAGGCCATGCGCATGCGACAAAGCAGTGAGACCCACCTTTCCGCGAAATGACCGACGCCGCGAAGAAGCTTCCCTCCGTTGCCATCGTGGGCCGCCCAAACGTAGGCAAATCTGCCCTGTTCAATCGTCTGATTCGGCGAAAAATCGCTATTGTTCACGATCAACCTTGAATTACCCGCGATAGGATTTCAGCGGTTTGCGCGAGTGGCACGCGACCTCTTGTTCTTTGGGACACCGGCGGGATTTTTGGAGCCGGTGAAGCGGAACTGACCGCGCAGGTTCGCCGCGCGGCCGAGGAAGCATTGTGCGACAGCGATGTTTTGCTTTTCGTCGTCGATGCAAAGGAAGGTTTGTCGCCGATCAACCAAGAGCTTGCGCGCATGCTCCGCAAATCTGAAAAGCCAGTGATCCTGGTAATTAACAAGATCGACATTGAAAAACATGAGTCGCTTGCAGCGGAGTTCGATTCGTTGGGCTTTAATTCGAACGTTATGATCAGCGCAGAACACGATCGAGGCATCCTGGATCTGGTGGAGGTGATCGATCGATCTCTCCCCTCATCTGCTGTTGATTCGCGCTCTACGAGTTCCCGATCGCTCGCAGTGGCCATCCTCGGCCGGCCAAATGTGGGGAAATCTTCATTCGTTAATTCCATCGTGCGCAGCGAACGCGCTATTGTGAGCGAATTGCCAGGAACCACACGCGATGCCGTCGACGTTCGTTATCAACGCGACGGGCGGGTGTTCGTTTTCATCGACACCGCGGGAATCCGCCGACGCGGGAAGCAATCAACTTCAGTTGAAATCTTCAGTGTGATGCGCGCAGAACGTAGCGTTCGCCGCGCCGACCTTTGCATTCTGATTGTCGATCTCACAGCGGGCGTAACTGCACAGGACAAACGAATCGCTGGATTAATTCAATCGGCGCAGAAACCGGCGATCATCGTCTTAAACAAATGGGACCTGGTTAAATCAAACCGCAATCAAAAGCAGACCATCAACAAGCTCGCCGACGCTGCGCGCCAGCGAATTTTCTTTCTCGATTATGCGCCAGTTCTAGTGACGTCGTCGTTGACTGGAGAACATGTCAGTAAATTGTTTGAGTTGATCGAAAAAATGGAACGTGCCGCGCGGCAGCATATCGGCACCGGAGTTTTAAATCGCTTGTTACGACAGGCATTTGAAGCAACCCCGCCGCCGACCCTCAGGGCGCGACGACTCAAACTCTTTTATGCTGCTCAATCGAAAGGGAAAGGCGATCAACAATTGCAGCCTCCGGAGTTCGTCCTTTTCGTAAACGATCCACGTCTGTTGAGCCAAACCTACAAGCGCTACCTCGAATCTCGGATTCGCGACGCGCAGCCTTTTCCAGGGTTACCGATTATTCTAACTCTGCGTCCCCGAGCGCAGAATGCGAGGGCAGCATCACGTTTGCGAGAGAGATAAGCGCTTAATCGGGTTGCTGGCGATACGGAATGTTTTCGCGAAGCGATGCGAGAATACTTTCGCTTAGTTTGACAGCGTCACTGTCCCCGAAAGAGCGCGCACGGCTAAGTGCTTCGTCGGCCACGCTGATTCCGCGAAAGAAATCTCCGGCTTCAGCATAAGCCGCAGCCAACGTGTCAAGAAGAGCTGGGATCCGGCGCTCGGTGAGAGCACAAGCTCGCTCGGCCAGGCGAACGGCTTCGGATCCGTCGCGCGATTTCGAATCGGGATACGTCGCGAGCAACCAAGCCAGTTCGTCGAGCATTCGCGGTGAATCCGGTGCGTTTGCAGCGATGTCACGGAGTCGCTCCAAACCGTTGGGCTCCTTCGCAACCGATAGCAGAATCTGCCGAAGTTGTGCATGAGCTTGTTCAATTTCCGGCCGCAACATCATCACATAACCGAGGTGCTGCGCGGCCGATACAAAATCATCGCTTTCCACCATAGCCGTGCCTATCGCGGAATGAGCAGCGGCGTCGTAAGGCGATATAGTCAGCCAGTCTCGTCCAAGTTCGGCCGCTTCGCTGTAGCGGCGGGATTCGAGAAGACAATTCATCAGGAACTGGTAGGCCGAAGAATTCTCCGGACCGAACCCGATGGCGCGGCGAGCTTCCGCGATGGCGCGTTCCG
>QHOR01000012.1 GCA_003219395.1 Verrucomicrobiota bacterium
GATGCGGCGTGACCTTCGCCCGCTTGGCGGCTTCCGCATCCGCTGGCGAAACCTTTTTCAACGTCACCATACGCTCCAGAACGGCGTTGCGTTGGGTCTTCGCGCCTTCCGGATTCTTTAATGGCGAAAGCCGATTGGGACTGCGGATCAATCCTGCCAGGAGCGCCGCCTCGGGCAGGTTCAGCTTGGAGGCGCTCTTGCCGAAGTAAGCTTGCGACGCGGTCTCAACTCCATAGCAACCATTGCCGAAATAAATCCGGTTCACGTACAGCTCGAGAATCTGCTGTTTGGTAAACTGACGTTCGATCCGCAGCGCCACCATCGCCTCGAGCAATTTTCGGCTGAGAGTCCGGCCACCGAGCGGAAGACTGTTTCGTGCGAGTTGCTGGGTAATGCTGCTCGCACCTTCCTTGGCTGAGCCACTGGTAACATCGCGAACCAAAGCGCGCATGATTCCCCGCCAGTCAATCCCCTTGTGATCGTAAAACCGGGCATCCTCCCGCGCCAACACTGCGGCGAGAAAGAATGGCGAGACTTCGCTCAGAGAAACTTTTAGGGGATTTGCGGCTGCCAGACGGCTATAAATTTTTCCATCGACATCGTAAACTGTATTTCGCTCCGGCATCTCGCCGACATTCTTCATGTCGAACGTTTGCGCCCAGGTGCCGTAAAAAAGGAAGACTGCGAACCCGGCTCCCGCCAATAAAACGAGCAGCGTGACTTTCCAGCCGTAACGGAAAAGACGGCTCCCGCCTTTCTTTTTTTTCGATGAGAGACGAGCGAACAGTTTCATCGTTGAAGCGTTAAACCATTAGAGCGTTGAAGCGGAAAATCGCTGTAACGCTTCAACTCTTCAACGCTTCAACGGCTCAACGGCTCACAGATTCAGCTTTACTACGCCTTCGTGTTGCTCGGTAGGACACGGTGCATTCGTAGGAACGTCCGTCTCCGCGTTGTTGGGCTGGACGAGTTTATTTTCAATCAAATAGCTCTCGAGCTCTTCGCCACTCACGTCCGGAAGCATATGCCCATTAATTTCCACGCAGGGCGAAAGCGGTTGTCCGCTCTTGGTCTCCATTTCCCAACGAAACGCCGGATTCTGGATAATATCCTTCTCCGCGTAAGGGAGATTGTATTTGGCCAATACGGCGCGTACACCGGCGCTCCAGCCGCAATAGGTTTTCAAATAAGCGGTAATTTCAGGCGATTGCATTCGAAGAATATATCACAACTTCAGAATTTGTAACCCAGCGGTATGCTCCCCTTTCAGCTCAGATCAAGTCGTTCCTTTCACGACGCCTGCCCCCACGGGTCAAGCAGTCCTCATTAACACCTTGCTTCAGCCAGGTGCACCAAGCTGACCAATTGTGAAACCACTTCAGCGGTTTTTCCAGCGGCAATAAACTGCTGAAGCAGTTATGTATTTTCATGGCAAGGCCATCCCGCCAAAGCCGAGTGTTAATGACAAAGAAACACTCGTGCGCATCGTAAATGCCAACAGCCCAACGAGCCGGGTGCGAACATGGGATCGCCCTTTACAGCTCTTCAATCTCTCTTCGCAAGTCTTCCTTCGACTTGCCCAGCTTTTGTTGAAGACGGCCCAGAAATTCATCGTCTTTCCCTTCGGCAAACGTGAGGTCGTCATCGGTTAGCTGCGCGTATTTCTGTTTCAGTTTCCCTTTTACTTCGTTCCAACCGCCTTTGAATTGTAGTTTCGTCATACTGATAGAGATTCGCGCTGCGACCAGCGATCAGTTGTCTTGTTCGGCACCAAATCGATGCACACGCACCGCGATTCCGGCGCGAAATCCTACCAGTACCAGGGCGAGTTAAGATGTGTCACCACGATACATGGCAAGAAGGCCGAGAAGTTTTCAAGCCAGGCGATCAATTTGCGCCGGAACTGATTTACTTCTCAGACTGCATCATCCATGACCGTGCACCTGAACCGTCAGGAAAAGAAGGATTGGCAGGTGTCCGGGTGATTAACGCAATTTATGAATCGGCTGAAATCGGCCGCGCGGTCCGGATCGAGCCAGTCGTGAAAAAGCGGCGCCCCGACGAGACGATGCAGATCAAACGGCCCCCAGTAAGAGAACCGGAGTTGAGCGACGGCAAGTTGACGCGCCGGCGGCCGACGCTCAGCGTCCCACCCCTACACGCAGTACAAGGGGGCTGCAGGCGATTTTCTGGAATTTGACCACTGGGGGGAACCAAACACCAGTGACGCTCCGAATACGGTGGGATATTGCCTTCGCAGCCCATGGGTGACAACGGGTCCATTACTTCAGCACTACATCAGACAGCCGAACAGTTCCAGATTCTTGTAGATAGCGTGGAAGAATACGCCATCTACATGCTTGATCCGAACGGCACTGTTGTGACGTGGAACACGGGAGCACAAAAGATCAAAGGCTACGCGCCGGAGGAAATCATCGGGAAGAATTTTGCCTGTTTTTACACGGCAGAAGACGTTGCTGCTGGTAAGCCCCAGCGCAATCTGCGCGAAGCAGCCCGTCGCGGACACATTCGTGATCAGGGTCTGCGCGTGCGCAAGAACGGGTCAACTTTTGAAGCCGAAGTCATACTTACAGCGCTCCGCAACAACGACGGAAACCTCCGGGGTTATTCCAAGGTCACGCGCGACATCACCGATCAAATCCGCAGCCGGGAGTCCCAGGCTGAGAAAATCGCAGCGCAAAAGGCGAGCAAGGCCAAGGACGATTTTCTGGCAGCATTGAGCCATGAACTGCGCACGCCGCTTACGCCGGCGCTCGCCGCAGCGACTTACCTGGAAGAAAACGCCGAAAAAATTCCGCAAGAGTTCGTGCAGGATGTGCAATTGATCAAGCGCAACGTAAAGTTGCAGGCACGTTTGATCGACGACTTGCTCGATCTCACCCGCATCACCCGCGGCAAGCTGCGCCTCGACCTGGAAAACTGCGACGCTCACACCATCATCAAGAACGCAATCGACACCGCAAGTTCGGCAATCGCAGCGAAGAAATTAAAGGTCTCGACTACTTTGAACGCCAGGAAGCATCACATCTTGGCTGATTGCATCCGCCTTCAGCAAGTGTTCTGGAACTTGATCAATAATGCCGTGAAATTCACCCATCCTTTTGGAGAGATCACGATCGACACGTTCAACGACGATGCAGGCCGTTTCCACTTCGAAATTGCTGACAACGGGATTGGAATTGAACCTGAACGGATGGCCTCTTTATTTACGCCATTCGAGCAGGCTGATGCGTCCATAACCCGCCAGTTCGGTGGACTCGGTCTTGGACTTGCGATTTCCAAACATCTTGTTGATCGGCATCACGGCACAATTGAGGCTGAAAGCCGCGGCCGGAGTTTCGGGGCCACATTCCGGGTCACTCTCGGCACAGTCCCTAAAGAGAATGCGAAACCAGAGGCAGTCAGTCGTGGTAGACCGCCGAAGTCGTTACGTGTGCTGCTGGTAGAAGATCACCGTGACACGCGATGCATGTTGTCGCGGCTGCTCACCCATTTCGGTCATCAAGTTTTGACTGCGGATAACGTACGCAGCGCGCTGGATATCGTTGGCTCGGGAGACATCGATGTGCTTGTATGTGACATTGGACTGCCCGACGGAAGCGGTTACGACGTCATATCGCAAACTCGTCGAACGCGATCAATCAAGGCCGTCGCGCTCACCGGTTTTGGTACGGATGACGATCTGAGGCGCTCGAAAGAAGCAGGATTCGACTTTCACCTTGTGAAACCAGTCGATCTTCACGAGCTACAAACGATCCTGGACAAACTCGCGGCGTAATGGGCTCGCGCGTTCAGTAGTTTCGCGGGGCAACAAAGCTGCAAGGGGCTCATAAGAATTGCAGTTGTAACCTTGTGCTTCGTCCGTGAACAATTTCTCAGCTTGCTTGTCCTCGCTCACACATTCGGCTTATGAGCATGCCCGGAGGAAGATAACTGTCGCGAACGCTATCAAGATTACTAAAAGCCAAACCAAATTGACCGCGATACGGTCAGACCGTTTAAATTTCCATCGTCGGCCCATCCAATCTTCCTTTTCCCAAGCGAGTTCACTAATTCACTGCTGGGGATGATACATGCCGACGCAGGATCGTCGGCACTTATCGTGCCGCTGGTGTTCCTCGTCAGACGACCCCTTTACAGGGACGCACCGGAATCGCCGCACTGGTTACAGGACCCTTCTGCCTGCTGATATCCCGATAACAAAAAAAATCAGGCAAATTACCAGGAACAGGAAGAACAAGAAATTGGCAATCCCTGCGGCCGCAGCGGCTATACCCGTAAATCCAAACACCGCCGCAACGAGCGCGATGATGAGAAAAATCAGAGCCCAACGCAGCATGTTTCACCTCCTCTATGACAGATTCGCACCAGTTATCCATTGCGCGTGTTTTCTTACCTAACAAATCCGAAGAGCCGGCGAAATACGTTCTCTCTGCAGTATGAGCACAATTCTGTTAATCATTCTCATCCTTCTGTTGATTGGAGCGTTGCCTACATGGCCTTATAGCCGGGGCTGGGGCTATTATCCCAGTGGCGGACTCGGTCTGATTCTTTTGATTCTAATAATCCTAGCTTTGACGGGTAATCTCTAGGCCGCGGTAGGGATAAAAAGAGCTTAAGGCGACAGAATCGGTCGTGAAACGCGATTCAGTTCATATGAAAAAATACATTTGCCTGATTGCAGGCGTGGCTTTGTTCGCAGCTTGTGAGCAAAAGGAGACAACGGTCAATCCTCCTGCGGAAAAGAAGGAAAGTAACACCACGGTGGTGAACCCACCCACACAGAAAAAAGAGACTAACACCACCGTGATAAACCCCTCGCAAAACCAATCCCCGTCGACGACGAAGGAGAAAACGGAGATTAACGTCAACACCTCACCAAGTCCGCACTAGTCGGAATTGCGCGCGGCGCACGCACCAGATTCGAATCAAGTAGAAATCATGCGCTTCCTGCTTTTCATCGTTCTGATTCTTCTGTTGATCGCGGCGTTGCCAACCTGGCCGTATAGCACCGGCTGGGGATACTATCCTAGCGGCGGTTTGGGTGTTATCTTAGTAATCGTGTTACTCGTCGTATTCCTGCGATAAAGGTCGCGCTCACAGCAAGGAAGGACAAACAACGCATTATTCAGTTCGTACCTTCTGGTTGGCTGGCTGTTGCTGTTCGCCGGTACTCTCATTAACACCTCGCTTCAGTGAGGTGTCACGTTTAACAAACCCCGGTCGTGCAGCTCCACGTCGCCAAAGCCAGCTAACTGGTCACACGTGCCAGCTGAGGCTTCGAACTGTTCACACCTTGTGCCGCAGCGGTCTCAAGGTATGGGTCAGTTTTTGCAGGCCGAGTTCCAGCCGCGTTTTCACCGTTCCCAACGGAGCGTGCGTGGCGGCGGCAATTTCCCTGTGACTGAGTCCCTTGAAGAAGGCGAGCTCGAGCGCCTCCCGCTGAAGCCGCGGCAACACTCGCATACACTGTTTGAGATAATGCCGCAGATCATTCAACGCAAAAACATCGTCTGCGTCACGCGGCGAGTTGGGCGTCTGCTGAATCACCCGCTCCTGGTAACGCTCCCGTACGCGTGAATAAGCCTGACGCCGGCGCAACCGGTCGATGGCACGGCGCCGCGCGATGGTAACCATCCACCCCAGCGGTTTACCCGCCTTGGGCGAATAACGGCCTGCTTCTTTCCAAATCTAGATAAAGATTTCCTGTAATACGTCATCAGCCTCGGCTTCTTCGTGAACGACTCCGTCAATTGTCGCGCGTAATCTTTTGCCGTGCCGATCGTATAACTCTGCGAGCGCATCGTAGCGCTGTCGCGAAACCGCTTTCATGAGGGCCTCGTCCGGCACTGACGATACTCCGGGTTGATCAAGAGTGGAGCCAATCATACCCGATGCCTCCGTGCCTGTGGCATTGACTCTGCGGGTCGGCGGACGGCTTCTTTGCGAAGACGGTCCCAGTCTTGGACAGCCATCCCACACCCGATCAGCGCTTGTGGGTGAAGCCACTGATGCGGGCCTGACGTGCATCCCAGCGTTGGACAATGCAGTGTGTATTTGCCGCTACTGAAACGCCGGATCTCGACCTGCCTTCCCTTGAATTTTCGCTCGCAAACATTACAAACCCGCTGATCGTCGAGCGATTTCCATTTTCG
>QHOR01000013.1 GCA_003219395.1 Verrucomicrobiota bacterium
GGAAGATCAAGGTTCAGGATGCATTTTTGCGGTCGCGAGCGATAGGGGCGCACGATCGGCGACATTCATCATTCCCATTCCGCCGCCCATCATCCCACCGCCCATTCCGCCGCCCATCCCGCCGCCACCCATGCCGCCACCCATTCCGCCGCCCATACCTCCACCCATGCCACCGCCCATGCCTCCCATCATTCCCATGCCGCCCATGCCGGCTCGCGGGGTGATGATCGGAATCACCAGGTCGCCGACCGGGTAGACGCGCGTACTCAGCTTCTCGCCGGCCTTGGCCGACGTCGTGATTTTCATGACTTCGTTTTCAATCACGTACGTCAACTGCACCGGTTCCAGCAACAGCTTTAAGACGCTGCGGAGCGAGACTCCCGCCAGCTTCAACGTGATCGGCTGGTCGAGCGCCACCCCCTCGTCGGTCAACGTCTGCTTGTCCATCCAGATGTTGATCTGGTGATACTCCTGCAGGTAGTTGATGCAGTCTTCCAGCGCCAGGTCGAGAAATTCCACATTGGTCGGCTTGTCGAGCGACCGGCGGATCTTTTCTTCCGTGGGGTTCCAGCGCATCAGGTCGACCGACGCCCATTTCTGCCGGCGTTCCGTCAGCGACTTCCACACTTCCGGTGCCGGGTACACGATCGGCGGTTCGTCCGGGAACGGGATGTGCGCCATCTCGCACTGGTGCAGCGTCGCCAGGAACATGTCGTATCGCCTGTACCTCAGGCGCTGCGCCTTGTCGAGCTGACCGGCCGCCTCGGAATTGAAGATCGCCGATGACGTGACCCCCGCGTAGGGAGCCAGCTCGAATGAGGCCCGCGCCACTTCTTCGGCCCGTTCGAAGGCGTCGGCGTTGCCGATATATCCTTCGTACATCAGCGAGCTGACTTTGGCGATCAACTGTTCGAGCTGCTCATCGCGCAGGGTGAGCTGTTCGGTGGCCATTTCACGGGCCCGCGTGGCCGACGAACGTTCCAGTCTGGCGATCCGATCCATCTCGATCTTGTCTCTGGCAATCAGCAGCCGATCGATCGAGGCCTGCAGCTTGCCCCGCAGCTTCTCGCGGATGTCCGGGTCGATGTCGTTGGACGAAATCGTGGTCGTCAGGGCCCGCTTCAGGGCCCCCAGCGACGCGTCGGGATCGATCGATCCCGTCTTGTTCGCCGCGTCGATCGTTCGCGAGACTTCTTTGCCCAGCCGCTCGGCCCGAATGGCACGCAGGCCGCGTTCGTCATCCAGCAAATTGCCGTCTCTGGCCGTGCCGTCTCTAGCCGTGCCGGGCGCTTCGTCCCCTGTAATCCCGGCCGGCGGGGGATTTTCTGCGGGCGCGGCCTCGTCGTTCTGCAGGCGGGCCAGCGCCAGCGACGCCGCCTTGACCTTCTGCGAGGCGTTCAAAATCGTTTCGGCCTGGACGTTGGCCGGGTCGATCTGCCGCACCGCGTGGGCGATCTGTTCGGCCTGTTTCAGGTCCCGTTTCATGACCGCTTCCCGCCCCTGGGCCACCAGTTCCTGCACCTGGCCCTCATATTCCTGACGGGCTTCGTTGAACAGCTCCTGGCCGGCGATGGCCACCAACAGACCATCACTCTGTTCGGCCTGGTTCCACAATCCGGCCAGAAACGTGTTGCCCGATTGGGCCGCATCGGGCTTGACCGACCATGTCAAAGATCCCTGCTCGCCCGCAGCCGTGACTTTCAGAGAGGCGCCCATCCGCCCCTTCCCCAGCAGGATCGTGTCACGATCCGAACGCAGGGGCGGGACCGTGCCGGGCAACAGCTTGTCGGCCTGTGGCGAGAGGCTGATCGTCTCGGGATAGAACACTGGTGCGTCGGCCGCGGCCGCCAGCTTTTGACCCAGCTTCTGGGCCGTCAGTTGGGCATCGTCGATCAGCGCATCGACGACCACCACGCCGCCGGTGTGCTGCGCCAGCACTCCCAGCACCTGCAGGTCGGTCTGCGGACCGACGGCGAAACTGCTGAACGGAATGTGCCGCGAGCGTAATTGCGAAATCAACGCGCGGAACTCCTGCCTGTCGACCAGTTTTCCCGTGCTCATGCCGTCGCCGACGTAAATGATCGAGCGGGCGCGGCCGTCACCGGCCTGGCTGGCAAATGTCTGGAGGGCGACGTCCAGAGCGGGCTGCAGGCTGGTGGCTCCCAGCGGCACACGGCGTTGCAGTTCGCCCAGCGCGGCCTTCGTCTCGGCCGATTGCGGCGCAAAAAAGCCATTCGACAGCGGCTTGATCTGCATATCGACGGCAAACAACTGTACGCGGTCTGACTTATCCAATGCAGTCAGCAGCGAGTCGACAACTTTCAAGCCCTGCTGACGGTGTGCCCCCGCCTGGCTGGCGGACGTATCAAACAGAATCACGTGATCGTGCGCCACCGCTTTGTCTGTCGCACCCGTCTTGATCGCAGCCGTCTTTAACGACAACGCGAACAGGCTCTCTCCACCGGGAACTTCGTAACGAATCAAGCTGGCGGCGGAATCGGCAGAATCGGTACGACGCTCGGCCGCCACTCCGCACAGGCACAGCGCGCCAAAATTCGCCACGACCAGCAAACGAGAAACGAACCCGATACGGGTTACCATGACAGGGCTCCGCAGCGAATGAATTCCGATACCTGGAAAGCGATCGAACGCCCGCCGGCCGAAAATTCACGCCGTGCCACGGGCATTCATCGCAGAAACACAATGACCATGTTCTTATTTTTCTAAGGTAAATTCAGGGCGAGTAAAGGTGTTTTATTTAAAACTTACGATTTTGTAATGTTTCTGACTACAGGGCCTGTTGGAGACCTGTACAACCGCGCACTTTGGACTTGGAACGGGCCAATCAAAAGACGCCCTACGGATGCCCCGTCAATTCGACGCAGGTGATACCACGGATGACGACTGAATTATCAAGATGTGTCTGCCTGGCAATTTTATCCGTGGGATTGCCACGCCCTCCGCGTCGCGGTCAGCCGGAGGGAAAGCTCAACTCATTTCCAGGCTACCGAACCGCAGATTGCCCACCTGATTTGCCTGGCAGAAGTCGTTTGTCGCGACATCCAGGCAGGTCAGCCAGCCGTTACCGCAGACGTATGTGTCGATGCACGTCCAGCCAGGCATGGCCAGGGGATACCCCGACTTTTGCGGAGTGTGGCCGCACACGATGCGCTTTCCCGAAGAATGCGGAACCTCATATCCGGTCAGGTGCGTCCAGCGCAGCCATTCCACCTGTTGCCGATCAAGAGAAATACCAGGTTCCAGATTGGCGTGAACGAACAAATCGTTGTCGGTTTCCAGATAATTGACCGCCGCACGAAAGAAAGCCAGATGCTCCGGGGGAATATTCTCTGGATCGCCGCCATAGGACACCATCGTCTCGGTCCCGCCATACTGCAACCAGGCTGCAGCGACGGAAATGTCGGTCAAGGCGTCCAGCAGCATCTCTTCGTGGTTTCCCAGGATGAAAACGAGCCGGCACTCCTTTGACAGTTTCAGCAGACGGTCGATGACCTGTTTCGATCCCGGACCACGATCGATGGCATCGCCCAGCACGACGACCGTATCGTCGGGCGCAATCGCGAGGGCTCGCAGGAGTTTCTCAAGCGCCACATCGCATCCGTGGATGTCGCCGATGGCCAGTGTTCGTCCCGACACGGAAGATCCTGCTAGTATTTTCGTGGCGTGACGCGGGCCTGCACGCGACCGGGAAGACTCATAATCCGCAGAAAGCCTTCGGCGTCGGTCTGATTATAGGACCCGCCCCCTTCCATGGTGGCTATGGCTTCGTCATACAGGCTGTTGGGACTGCTGCGGCCCTGGACGAGAATGTTTCCCTTGTAGAAACCGAGCGTCACTTCGCCGGTGACCGGCCGCTGGGCCTCGCGGATGAATGCCAGCAGGGCATCCATTTTCGCCGCGTACCAGAATCCGTAGTACACCATTTCAGCGACTTCGGGCGACAAGCGGTCGCGCAAATGGACGAGATCACGATCGAGCGTGAGTTGCTCGACGACTCGATGGGCGGTGTACAAAATGGTCATGCCGGGAGCTTCGTAAACACCCCGGCTCTTCATCCCGACAAAACGATTTTCAATCATGTCGATCTGGCCGACACCGTTGCGACCGCCGATGGCGTTCAGCTCGGTCACGATCGCCAGCGGAGAGAGCGGTTTGCCGTTGACGCGCAGCGGAATTCCCGCTTCGAACCCGATCGTCGCCGATTCGACTTTGTCGGGAGCGGCCTGAGGAGAAACGGTCATGCCGAATTCGACGACGTCGACGCCGGAAATGGCCGGGTCTTCGAGCCGCCCTGCCTCGTAACTGATGTGCAGGCAGTTCTCGTCGGAACTATAGG
>QHOR01000014.1 GCA_003219395.1 Verrucomicrobiota bacterium
AAGTTTTCCATCCGGAGCCACGGGCTTTGCACCAATTCCGCTGCTGCGGTTGCGATTTCGAACTATTGTAGTTGCCAGCTCCGACGACCCGTACGTCACGCTTTCTCGCGCGCGAACGTTTGCGACCGCATGGGGCAGTGACTTCGTGATCATCGGTGAAGCTGGACACATTAACAGTGACAGTGGTGTCGACGACTGGCCTGAAGGTCTCGCGCTCCTAAACACTCTTCGCAAAATTCCGAACAAGGTGGGCCGGTCCAAGCGATTGCTTTCTGATAGAGCCTCTATGAAAACGGGTCCGTTCGTTGCACGGCGATAAATCTTGCTCTGTAGTTCCCATTTGTAATGCTAAAGCAGATTTGCACGGCCTTTGCTTTTCCGCTGCTCGCGCTGGCACAGGCTCCCTATGCGTCTCACAAACCAATGCCCGAGCCGATAATTCTTGGCAGAGGAATCATTTCCGGCGGCGATTTCGATTCGCATCCTGCATTTTCGCCTGATGGTCGCACCATCTATTTCGTTCGTAGCTCGCCCAACTTTAAATTCTGGACGATTTTTGTGTCGAAATTCGAAAATGGACAGTGGACTCAGCCAGAAGTGGCGCCGTTCTCCGGCCAATATTCTGACGCAGATCCATTCATTACGGCGGACGGCAAACAACTTTACTTCATCTCGAAGCGGCCGATGAATGCGCGAGCAAAGACCGACAACGATATTTGGGTGATGAACAAAACAGAAACGGGTTGGAGCGAGCCGCGGCATCTCGATCCGCCAGTCAACAGCGATGCCGATGAATGGTATCCAACGCTCACACGCGATGGGACCATCTATTTCGGTTCCGATCGCCCGGGCGGACACGGGAAAACAGATTTGTACCGCGCGCGGCTTGTCGAAGGAAAGTATGTAAGCGCGGAAAATTTAGGCGAACCGATCGACACTGCTGCGGATGAATACGAACCGTTCATCGCGCCGGATGAAAGTTTTCTCCTCTTCATGGCCGCCGAACGTCCGGATGCAGTAGGACGAGGCGATTTGTATGTCAGCTACCGACACGGCGAGAAATGGTCGGAGCCGAAAAAACTTGGAAACAAAATCAATTCCAGTAGTACCGAGTATTCGCCGAAAATTTCACCCGACGGAAAATATTTCTTCTGGTCGAGTACGCGTGGATTAACGGAAGCGCCAATGCAAAAGCGGCTCGACACGACCGCAATGATGGAAAAGTTTCGGAGTGCCGGGAATGGATTGGGAGATATTTATCAGATCGATCTTTCGGAACTGCATCTCGAAGGTAAGCGCGACGAGTAAGGTGCGTGTGCAATCATCCCGCTGCGAAAGTAGCGAGCACCATCCTGCGACTTTGACTGGGACGTTTGCGGGCAAGCATTTTTCTGCGGACGTAATCAGCTACTTTTTCAATACCCGATCCCCGGTCGAGGCTCATCAAGAACAGCGTTCCGACCGTTCCGGCGCTCGGGCGCGAGGACTACAACATTCCGTATCGCGAATGGGACAGTACAAGGAAAACCACGCCACATCTGACCACCCACATCTTCGAGCGAAGCGGGCACTTTCCCCATGTTCGAGGAGCAAGATCAGTTCGATTCGGCCTTGCTCGACTGGTTGGCGCATTCGACCTCGTCGCAGGTGGATCATAAGCCTGCGTCAGGGAGTGAACAGGTGGCGACAACAATAGGACACTAGGACAACTGGCATTATTCGCCCGTCTGAAGTGGCCATTGCCGCATTTTGCGATTTCCAGAAATTCGGAGCGCTAAGGGATCGATGCACGCCTGTTCTGAACATCTCATTTCGTTCGTCACAGCAAGTAAAACACGACATTAAAAATTATGAGCACGCAAAAAAACGAGTTGTTCAACCCTACCTGTTCTTCAATGGCCGCTGTGAAGAGGCGCTCGATTTCTACCACGAGGCGATTGGAGCCGAGGTGAACGCATTTGTGCGGTTCAAAGACAGCCCGGACCCGAATATCTTCGCACCCAGGGCAGGCGAGAAAATCATCCATGCAAATTGGCAGATTGGTAATACCACTGTGTTTGCTTCGGACGGGACGGCGGAGGGAGATCCAAATTTCAGGGTATTTCGCTCTCGCTCATGGCGTCAGATGGGGCTGACGTCGAGCGAGTGGTCGCTACGTTGGCCGAAGGTGGGAAGGTCATGTTGCCGGTAACAAATACGTTCTTCTCGCCGCGTTTTGGCATGATCGCGGATCGCTTTGGAGTGTCATGGATGGTCCAAGCGGCGCCACAAAAACAGAAATGATTCGCATTTTCGGAGAGTTAATCCTCGCAGAGACAGTCCTTCAATAATGCCGGCAAGGGGGTAACAACATGATGGCGAGAAACGCTTGCGTTGTAGCAGTCTTCCGTGTGCCGAGCCTGTGTGCTTTCGCACAGGAGGTGTCGCGTCGCGAAAGGCAGTCGTCTGCGGCTGGTGATCGGGCCCGTGAATACGGTGACCATGGAGAAGAACTACAACACTGGCGGTATGGTTGCCGCGGAATCTGGCAAGGACGCGCGCAAAGCGACGGTAACGCTATACCACGACGAGACCCGGCCGAGTGCTCTGTATGTGCCAATCGCGGCAGCGTCCTCCGTGGAAGAGGCGAAGGAGAAAAGGAGGAAGTAGAGGGCCACTCTTTGACGAGCGCTCGACCGAATGAGTAACGCGGACCCACTGAAGGTGGGTCTGAACGACTCCGGTCGGAAACGAAGAAGGATGGGTCACTGAACGGAAAAACTAACGCAGGCAATGTCCGGAATCGTCCTCTTTGTTCGTCTTAGCAATGAGTTAAGCAAACCAACAAAATCAAACCATAAATCCAACATATGAGCACAACAGAAGACAGCCGAATGATTCAACCCTATCTCTTCTTGAACGGAAATTGCGAACAAGCCATTGAGTTTTACCGCAAAGCACTTGGCGCCGAAGTTGAGATGATGACGCGCTTCAAGGAGAGCCCTGAGCCGCCTCCACCCGGAACTCTGCCACCGGCTTTCGAGAATAAAATCATGCACGCCAGTTTTCGCATCGGCCAAACGAGAGTCCTGGCCTCCGACGGCTGTTCGGCTGAGAAGCCAAGCTTTCAAGGCTTCTCACTCTCACTCTCGGTGCCGAACGAGAAAGAAGCGGATCGCGCGTTCGGCGCGCTGGCCGACGGTGGGCAGGTGAAGATGCCGCTCACGAAAACGTTTTGGTCCCCGCGGTTCGGCATGGTTGAAGATCGTTTCGGAATTGGATGGATGATCAATGTCGTTGCAGACGGACAGAAGTAAGCCGTGTTAATTTGCCGCTACACGGATCCTAACAAAAAGCCCCGGATGACCAGAATCACGCAAAAGATCACGCCATATTTATGGTTTGATAAAGCATGATGTTCGCCAAGACGATGAACTCGGCATGGCGAGCAAATTGAATGGATTTTAGTCACGCGCTCCTGCCGATGAAGAAGTTTGATAGTGCCGCTTTCGAGCGGGCTTAAGAAGCAAATTGAATCGTTGCTTGGACGTGATGCGCTCCAGCACGTATCCCTGAAACCCGAATACAACAAACTATGACAACACAAAACGCAAATACCATCCGTCTTCACCGCGTGCTCCGCGCCGCGCCTGAGAAAATCTACCGCGCATTCCTCGATCCAGATGCAATGGCAAAATGGCTACCGCCAAACGGATTCACAGGGAAAGTTCACCAGGCAGACGCGAAGGTGGGCGGCAGCTATAGAATGTCGTTCACCAATTTCACCACCGGCAAGAGCCATTCCTTCGGCGGGAAATATCTCGAGCTCAAACCACATGAGCGCATGGTTTACACCGACCAATTCGATGACCCAAACTTGCCCGGACAAATGCAAACCACCATCACGTTGAAAAAAGTGGCGTGCGGCACCGAAGTGAACATCGTCCAGGAAGGTGTACCAGCTGTTATTCCAGCCGAAGCCTGTTATCTGGGCTGGCAGGAATCGCTGACGCTGCTGACAAAGCTCGTCGAAGCAGAGATTCCCGATTGACCTCACGAATGAGCAAGGTGAGATGCCAGATCACGACGTCGCTCGACGGCTATGTTGCCGGCCCGAACCAAAGCCGCGAGAATCCGCTCGGTGAAGGCGGTGAACATCTCCACGATTGGGCCGTTCCCACAAAAACTTTCCGCGCGCTGCACGGTGAACAGAGGGGCGGTGAAACCGGCATCAACGATGACGTGTTGCGGGAAGCACTCGACAACGTTGGCGCCACGATCCTGGGCCGAAACATGTTCGGCCCGGTTCGCGGACCGTGGGGTCGCGATCCCTGGCACGGCTGGTGGGGCGACGATCCGCCTTTTAATCATCCAGTGTTCGTGCTCACACATCACCCGCGAGATCCCCTGTCCATGCAGGGCGGCACGACATTTTATTTTGTTACCGACGGCATCGAGTCCGCACTCGAACAAGCACGAGAAGCGGCCGGCGGCAAGGACGTCACGATCGGCGGCGGTGCCAGCGCTGTGCAGCAATACCTCGCGGCTGGTCTGCTTGACGAACTGGACATTCACGTGGCGCCGGTTTTGCTCGGCGGCGGTGAAAGGCTCTTCGACAAACTCGGCGCGCGCAAAGTCCGTCTCGAATCGGTGCGCGTGCTCGCTGGGGCTGGAGTTGCGCATCTGAAGTATCGCGTCGTGAAATGAGCAAGGTCCAAGATGCAAGTTCAGCAAAGTCGCGAACAAGAACTACCCCAGGCAGACACATTGATCGCCTGCGAAAAAGAAACATGGCGCCTGATTCAGCAGAAAAATCTCAACGGCTTCGCCAGTTATCTAGCGGAAGATTTCTATGACATTTTTCCTGACGGAACGGAACGGACAAAATCCGAGCTTCTGGATTTTCTTCGGAACGCGGAGCTGAAGGATTATCAGCTCGGCAACTTTCGCGTTACCATGTTAAACAACAACGCGGCAGTCGTCACATATCACGTCGACGCCCATGCGGTGATTGAACGAAAACAGATTTTTATGCAGAACGCTGTGACAGCCGGCTGGGCCAGACGCGCAGGCAAATGGGTGAATGTCTTTGCGATCGCTTCAGCACGATGAAGGACTCTGAGCCTCGTTGGAAAAGAAACCTCAAGAGAAAGAAGTTGCTCTTGGCTGCGACTCTTCTTTCCGCGCTTGGCTCCGGATTAACGGGCGGTATTTGCGGCGATCAGGACCCTCGACCAGACTTGAATGCCGACAGGCTTCGAACCGGATCATTTACCTATCGGACATTAGTGGATGGTAGGGCAGCAGGAGAGAGCCGAATCGGTGTTCACAGGCAAGAGAATTCGGGCAACTTTGTGTTTTCCAATCTTGTCACTGGAAGCTTCAGCCAATCGTGGGAGGCTATCGCTTCGCCGACATTTGCTCCGGTATCGGCAAAGCTCAGTTTAGGAGAAGGAGCGGCTGCGAGGCCCATCTTTGAACTCGCCTACAACGGCAACCGAGTAGTGGGGTTCGTAGTTCCGCGGAAAGAGCCTTCCGAGAAACGCGAAGTCAGCGAGGCTGTAAGTGATGATACCGTCGATCAGCGGATTGACTGGGCTACTGTCATGGCGCTTAAGGAGTATGTGGAAGGGCAGAAGTTCCGCTTTCATGTGTATGATCCGGGGACGGGAAACTCGCCTGTGACTGTGCAGGTTGGTAAAACTGAAACGATCGCGGTTCCGGCGGGCTCGTTTGATACCGTCAGTCTCTTATATCAAATCAATAAGAATAATGGACAAAACACACCCCGCGGTTTCTGGTAAAGGAAAAGTTCCCAAACGGCTCGGTCAGCGAGCTTGTCGAGAAGTGATGATTGACCGTCCCGTCCTTTCCCTGATGTTCGCAGCCGCAATTGGCAGTGGCCTGATAGCGGGAGTCTTCTTCGCTTTCTCCTCGTTCGTGATGCCAGCTCTTCGTCGTCTTCCTGCGGCACAGGGCGTGGCGGCCATGCAGTCGATCAACATTATGGTGCTGAATCCGATGTTCCTTGGCGTTTTTCTCGGCACGGCTATCGGGTGCCTGCTCCTGGTTGTTATTGCGCTGTTAAACTGGCACAAGCCTGGCGCGACGTGCCTGGGTGCCGGCGGCGCAATTTATCTCCTGGGCACATTTGCGGTGACGGCCCTATTTAACGTGCCGCGAAACGATGCGCTGGCGGCGCTCGATCCCGCGAACGCAGAGTCTGTGCGGTTATGGGCTGAATATGTTGCCGGTTGGACACTTTGGAACCACGTCCGAACCATAGCCGCCATTGCGGCCACCATTCTGCTCATGATCGCGATCTGGACCTCGTCCGCGCGCGGGACGATCTGAATTCAAGTGACGGATAAAGTGAGCGCGCAAATCACTTATAGATTCGACGCCATTCCAACGGCAGAACAGGTCATTGAACTTTACAACGATGCAGGGCTTCCGCGACCGACTCACGATACTCAAAGAATCAGAGTGATGTACGAGAATTCAGATCTAATTGTGACCGCATGGGACGAACACAAACTCGTGGGCGTCGCTCGCACGATCACGGATTGGGTCTGGTGCAGTTATCTTGCTGATCTCGCCGTCAGTCCCGCGTATAAGAGATCAGGAATTGGCAGAAAGCTTATCGCGCTTACGAGCGAAAAAGTTGGGGAGCAATCGATGACTCTGCTGCTTTCGGTTCCTACGGCCATGGATTACTATCCGAAAGTAGGTTTCACGAAAGAAGACAGAGCATTTATCATACATCGGACAAAATGACGTCGCCCAATGTCTGCGTCCATTCGCGGTATTCGCTGGCTGATCGAATCGTCAAGGTTATTTTGCCGTTTCTTAGCTCGTGTAAATAAGCGATCGGTGTGACAAGTAGATTACTCGCTACTGGGGCCTCAATTTTGCGAACGGCAAAAGCGATACCCTGAGTCAACCACGACCGCCGAAGTCGAGAAGGGGACGCGGCGCGCAAAAGTGGTCTTGCGACATCGCACTAACTGGTCCTTGCGACACCTAAACGTGCTTCCCAATTTCACACGGTCACTTCTTAGTAACCATGAAGACGAAGAGGATTCTTACCCGTGTCACATTGCTCGTAACGACCGCCATCTTCGGGACCGGCATATTGGCTGCAACAATCGCTTCGATTGCTTCCGCGCACGCGGACGAGCACACACCCAAACCGGCACAGGCTGGAATCAATTTGACCGGCTCGCACGGTTTCGATTTTCTCGTAGGCGATTGGCGTGTCCACCATCGCCGCATCAGCGCCGTCAGCAAGAAATGGGTGGAGTTCGACGGCACCTGCAGCCTCCGCCTGCTCATGAATGGTTCGGCGAATATCGAGGAGCATGCGCTGGACTCACCGGACGGCGCCTATCGAGCGATCGGGCTGCGCTCGTTCGATCAGAAAACTGGCAAGTGGTCGATCTGGTGGCTCGACAGCCGATATCTCGCCCGTCCGCTCGATCCGCCGGCGCAAGGCAGCTTCGAGAACGGCGTCGGCCGCTTCTACGCCGAGTATGAGCAAGGTGGCAAGAAGATGATTGGGCGGCTGCAATGGTCGGACATTACCGCGACATCAGCCCATTGGGAGCAGGCAAGCAGCGCCGATGGCGGCAAGACGTGGGAGACGAACTGGATCATGGAATTGCAGCGGGTGTCGTAAATTTGGATCACCAGCATGAAACTCACGATGGATAACTTCAGCATTTCGCGTCAGGCCGACGCAAATCCAAGGTGATGACTTCTCGCGAATTGTTAGCCGGTCTCCCCTTGACCGCCGCTGTTCTTCGGGCTGCCATTCATATAATCTCAGGCGAAGATTTCCGTTCGCTTCGCGAAAAAATGCAAAAGGTTGAGGACTCGAAAAAATCGCCATCGGCGCAAACGCGCGTGGAACTGAGGCAATACAGTCTTGATCCCGGAATACGAGATACTCTGATCGAGCTATTCGCTCGTGACATGGAGTCCCCGTTGTCATGAAAAGTCTCAAACCCATCCTATACGCGGGCGCGCTTGTTGGCGTACTCGACATCACCGCGGCCTGCGTCAACGCGCGCCTTCTGACGGGCATCCCGCCAGGGCACGTGCTGCAAAGCGTGGCTGGTGGTTTGCTGGGACGTGCCTCTTATAATGGCGGATTCGCAACGGCTGCTCTCGGACTGGCGATGCACTTTATCATGGCGCTCACGGTCGCGGCGATCTTCTACGCGCTAACTCGGCGATTTTCCTTACCGAAGAAACTTACCGGAGTCGTGGCTGTGGGAATGCTTTACGGAGCAGCGGTTTTTGCGGTCAATAACTTCGCTACTGCGCCCTTCCTGTCATGGGTTCGCAGTCTCTATCTCCACACGCCGGTGTTATTCAAGCCCCCGATGGGCTGGTCGCAATTACTCATTCACCTGTTTTGCGTAGGCCTGCCAATTGCGCTGGTAATGGGCCAA
>QHOR01000015.1:0-2462 GCA_003219395.1 Verrucomicrobiota bacterium
GATCTGCTCGCCATGTGGCTGAAAGTGGACACCATCCTCCCCTACGGCTGGGCAATCGCCGGTGTAGTTGTCTGCCCGGCCGTCGGGATTGGTTTCGGCCTTTACCCGGCCTATCGAGCCGCCAACCTCGATCCGATCGAAGCGCTGCGCTACGAATGAGCAGGCGTGCTCGTGTGACCTGGACACCACCACGGTGTCCTTAGTAAGCATGACGCAAAGTGCGATCGTGCCGCGACTCGATCGAGCGTACAAACACATTGTCTCGCGCTGGGAGTGTGACCGTGGTGTTAACCGAACCGCGCTAGCCGAGCACGATTACGAGCATGAGCATCAAGAAGCCTTAGTCCAAGCCCAGCGCCCTGAACGTCGCATCGACGTGTTTGAAATGAATGTCGAGCGAACAAAGACGATCGATTTGCGGACGCCGATTTCCTTTGTGCGTTCGGTCACGCTAACCAGCATGATGTTCATTATGCCGATTCCAGCCGCTACAAGGGCGATCAAACTTATGACGAATGCGCCTACTCGGACATATCCGGCCACGTTGGTGAACGCACTCTTCAGTGAGTCGTTGCTGTAAATCTCGAAATCATTGGGCTGATCGGGGCGTAAACCACGGGCGATCCGCATTGCGCCGATGGCGCGATCAAATGTACGGTTATAGGTATCCTGCGTGAACGCCTGGGTCGCGATGTTGACCGTGCGTTTTGCTTCGCCGTAATCTTCGAAAAATCGCGTGATGGGCATGAGAACGACGTCGTCCTGGCTTTGGCCAAAGGCTGTTCCCTTCTCCGCCAGCACGCCGACGATTGTATAGGTGTGTCCACTCACGCGAATGACTTTGCCGATCGGCGATTCGTGCGGGAAAAGTCTTTTCTCCACGATCTTTCCTACGACGATCACACGTCGTGAAAGTTCAACGTCTTCATCAGTCAAGTTGCGGCCATAACCGAGCGTGTGAGCATTCGCCGTGAGAAAACTTTTATTACTTCCCACAATAAGAAGACTCGGTGTTGTCTTGACCCCGTTATAAACTGCCTGGCCTTTCACTTCATAACCGAAGCTTTTTAGACAAATTTCGCGGGCCTGGCCCTCCATCAATCGGTAATAATGCAGCGCCTGCTGGTAGGTGATGTTGTGCCGGTTCCGAAATTTCTCCTGCACGTCGCCGCTCGCGCTGACATTGGCCGGGTATTTGGCGAACTGAAAAATATTCGACCCGAGAAAGCTGATCCCGTTCTCAATTGAATATTGCAACGCACCGACCGCAGTCATGACTGAGATTACCGAGAAGACGCCGATGGTGATGCCGAGCATTGTCAGCGCCGAGCGCAGTTTGTTCGCGCCAAGCGACGACAACGCCATTTTAATCATTTCACCAAATAACATGCCGATTTTTACTCGTATCGAAGCGCCGCAACAGGATCGAGGCGCGAGGCCGTCCAAGCCGGTGCGAAACCCGACACTAGTCCTGTCATCGCTGAGACAATGACGCTTGCTGTGACCAATCCCACGCTGAAGTGAATCGGGAATGACGGCACGGCCTTGCCGATCAGAAAACACATCAGGAAGGCGAGAACGAGGCCGACAAATCCACCGAGGAGACAAAGCGCTGTCGATTCGATAAGAAACTGCAACAAGATCGTTTGCCGCCGCGCACCCAGCGCTTTGCGCGTTCCGATTTCTTTCGTGCGCTCTTTCACACTAACAAACGTGATGTTCATGATGCCGATCGCGCCGACGAAAAGTGATAATCCGGTGATAAACAGCCCGGCAATGGCAATTGAATTCTTCACGGGATCGAGCGTGCTTTTAAAGGCTTGCTGCTCGTTAATTGAGAAATCGTCCGTTTTCTCCGGTGGCAATCCACGCACGCGCCGCATCAAACCGGTGAGCTCATCCTTAGCATCGGCGAGTCGGGTCTTGTCCTTCACTTTTACTCGTACGTCCGATTCGCTTTTCGCCGAAAAATATTTGTTAAACGCGGCCAGTGGCATCGCCACCATCGAGTCCCAACTAAACAAACCGAGAAACGTGCCCTGCCGCGTGTTCACGCCAATGACTTTGAACAATTGGCCGTTGATCAGCACTGATTTGTCGATCGGGTTTTCGGAAGGAAAAAGAGCATCTGCTACATCGTAGCCGATCACCACAACATTAGCGCCGTCACGCGATTCGAGTTCGTTGAAGAATCGACCGGCCGTACAATCAATTGTCGATGTGATGATGAAATCCGATGTGGTCCCGAGCACGAAAACGTTGTTCACCTGGTTGCCACCATACTTGATCGATCGCATCAAATTCGACGTCGGCACCGCCACGACCAGGTTCGAGTTGGGAGTCGCAGCGATCATGCGGTTTAAAGTTTCGGCGTATTCCGTCTTGATTTTTTTTCGATCGCGATAGTTCCACCAGTCATCCACCCGCTTCCACGGCCATTGCGTCACATAGAGAACATCATC
>QHOR01000015.1:2560-9556 GCA_003219395.1 Verrucomicrobiota bacterium
TGACCGGGTCAGGTTCGAGCGCATTTGCGCGGCTGCGATTTTCCAGCTCTCGGTTAACTCGTAAAGAAAACGTTTCATTGTAAAAATTATCCCGCGACCGGCAGGTCGAGTTCTGGAATAAACCCGACGTGATCCATCTCGACGAGTCCATCGCGCAATTGGATCGTACGACGCGCGTGCGCGGCGATGGCCCGTTCGTGCGTCACAAGAATAATTGTATTGCCGTGGAGATATAAATTCTCGAACAACTCCATGATTTCTTCACCGGTCTTGGAATCAAGATTTCCTGTTGGCTCGTCGGCCAGTATGATGGAAGGGCCGTTGACGAGCGCGCGCGCGATCGCGACGCGTTGACGTTGGCCGCCCGAAAGTTCGTTAGGTTTGTGATGAATGCGATCGCCGAGGCCGACGTCTGCCAGCACCTGGGCCGCGCGTTCTTCACGCCGCTCGGGATTGATGCCGGCATAGATGAGCGGCAGCTCGACGTTGCGCAGTGACGTCGCTCTCGGCAGAAGGTTGAACGTTTGGAACACGAATCCGATTTCGCGATTGCGAACGGCGGCGAGCTCGTCGTCATCCATTTCGGCAACATTTTTTCCGTTGAACTCATAGCGACCCGAGGTCGGGGTATCGAGACAACCGAGCATATTCATCAGTGTCGATTTGCCGCTGCCGCTTGGGCCCATGATGGCGAGATATTCATTGCGACGAATCTGCAGACTCACACCGCGAAGCGCCCGCACGATTTCCTCGCCCATGACGTATTCCTTGGTGATGTTTTCAATGTCGATCACGACCGGACCGGGCGGTCTGATTGAATTTCGAGTCTCCATCGCCACGTCGACAGTAGCTCGCCGAGACTACTTCATTCCTTCTTTGTCGAGCGCTACCTTCGCGCCCTCCTTCAATTTGCGGCTGATCGCGCTGTAGCTTCCCGAGATCACTTCATCGCCGGCCTGAATGCCGCTCTTGATCTCGGTGTAAGTGTCGTCGGAAATGCCGGTCGTCACTTTCGCCATCTGCGCCTTGTTGCCTTTTTTTAGGAAAACAACTTTGACCAGCTTTTCGCGCTCTTCCTTCTGCGCCGCTTTCTCCGCACGCTCGTTGACGAACTCCGCGTTGTTGTCGCCTTTATCGCGTTGCGTCACCTTTTGCCTTTTCTTTTCGATTTCTTCCGGACTCAAATTGCTTTCACCGGTCCGAATGGTGACGGCCTGCATCGGCACAGCTACGACGTTCTTCACCTCGTTCGTGTGAATGTCGGCGGTACAGCTGAGTGCAGGCTTCAGGACCACATCGTGGTCTTCGATCCGAATTTTCACCTCAAAGTTGGTGACCTCTTCCTGTGTGCCGGAGCCGGTTGTTTTCCCGGTGTTACCAATTTGATAAACCGTGCCGTTGAATTTCCGATCTGCGTAAGCGTCGATTTTTACTTCGGCCTTGTCGCCCAACTTCACATTCACGACGTCGTTTTCGTTTACATCGACGCGTGCCTCCATGTGACCGAGATCGGCAACGCGCATTACTTCCGTGCCGGCGAATTGCCCCGTCGCTACCAGACGTTCGCCCAATTTGCTGTTGAGAATTGTGATCGTGCCATCAATGGGCGAGTAAATTGTCGTCTTGGACAATTGATCGCGCGCCTGACTCGAACCGGCCTCGGCGCGCTCGATTTCGTGGACCGAACTTTCGTAGGTGTTTTTAGCGACGTCATAAGCTGCCTGGGCCGCGTTGTACTCTTGCTCTGAGATCAGCTTTTTATTGAATAAGTCTTCGGCCCGCTTGAGGTCGTGTTCAGTTTTCATCATCGTCGCCTTCTGCTGCAGGTTGGTTGCCTTCGCAGTGCTGATCGCCGCCTCCTGTTGTTCGAGGAGCGCCTTGTATGAGTCGGGTTTGATTTTCACCAACAGGTCGCCTTTCTTGACCCGCATGCCGTCCTCGACGGGCAATTCGATAATTTCGCCGGCTACTTCGGGTGAAATTTTGACTTCAACCTCAGGCTGTATTTTGCCCGTGGCCGAAACGGTTTGCACGATCGTTTTCCGAATTGCGGTCTCTGTTGTGACCGGAATCGGCTTCTCGCGCTTATTCCAGATGATTGATCCGATGATCCAGAGCACGATCAGCGCGATCGTTCCGTAAATGATTTGCTTTTTGCGTCGAGAACGGCGCTGCTTTGCAGTCAAAGGCGCAGGCGCAGGTGTGCTTACCGCTTGATGCATGGGAACAGGGGGTCTCTTGGTGAAGGCGTCAGAATCAGTCGCTTGTTTGACTCTTGCAAACGAAATCCCGTTCATAACAATTCTACGATGCGCCCGGCAACGGCCTTGGATTCAATTGATTGCGGTCCCTGAGTGTGAGCTCCGTCTTGGCGCCGAATTAGACGGGCTGATTGCCTGTCGAGATCGGATTTGGCCGATCGCCCATTTCGCGTGCTCCGCGATTAACTGTTCGGAATCGGCTGCGGCACGCTCTAGCAGCGCCAAATCGGATGAATCTCCAATATTGCCCAGTGCCACGCAGACGTTACGCAGGAAACCGCGTCGTTTGATACGTTTGATCGGCGAATTTCGAAAAAGCGCGCGAAATTGTTCGTCGCTCAAACTGAGGTAATCCCTCAGCGGCATGCCTACTGTTGCCGAACGGGCGGAGAACGCGGCTTCGCGCGACACCTGGGCGAAGCGGTTCCAAGGGCAGGCATCAAGGCAATCGTCGCAGCCAAAAATTCTGTTCCCAATAAGAGGTCGAAGCTCCAGCGGGATGGAACCCTTAAGCTCAATCGTCAGATAAGAAATGCAGCGGCGGGCGTCGAGACGGTGAGGGGAGGTAATTGCGCCGGTAGGACAGGCTTTGATACAGCGTTTGCACGTTCCGCAGCGATCCGCCGTCGCCACGTCCGGCGACAGTTCGAGAGTCGTCAAAACTTCTGCGAGGAAAAACCAGGTCCCGAGCCGTTCGTCGATGAGCATCGTGCTCTTTCCATGCCAGCCGATGCCGGCCTCCGCCGCGTGATCGCGTTCCAAGATTGGTCCGGTATCGACATAACATTTCTGTCGTCCGCCGAACTCGCGAAGAAACTGATCGATCTTGTCGAGCTTGCTCTCGATCAGATCATGATAATCGTCGCCCCAGGCGTAACGCGCGATTCTGCCTGTCTTTACTGTAGCCGCGGTTCGGTTGACCGCGCTTCCCTGAAAGTAATTCAGTGCAAAAATTATAATCGATTTGGCGTCTGGTAAAACCTCCTGCGGATCACAGCGTTTTTCTTCCCCCCGCTTCATGTAAGTCATCTCACCGTGTCCGCCTTCATCGAGCCAATTTCGAAATGCCTTTGCGTGCGGCGCAGAACCGCAGGCGGCGACACGGCAGGAGTCAAAACCGATCTCGCTCGCAAATGACACCAGTCGTGCCTTCACTTCCTCCCGCGAAATTTCGCGATTATTTGGATCTGGAGCTGTCTCAATCATCGGCTGGGGTCGGCGCGCTGATTTATGGCAATAGCTTTTGAAACTTAGTCAAAATTGCTACCGCAACCTCGTCATCTGTAAGCGCCGATGTATCGACACGAATATCAGCAATCTTCGCATAAAACGGCAGACGCGCTTGTAACATCCGCACGAAGGAATCTCTGGGGTTTTTACATCGCATTAATGGTCGACTACCGCTTCCTGAAGCGCGTTTGAAGAGCGTCCCTTCATCTGCCTGCAGCCACACGACTATGCCAAGTCGTTTCAAGAGATCGCGATTCTCCTCACGCAATACAATTCCGCCGCCGGTGACAATAATTACCGGCTCGCCGGTCGCGAGCACCTGGAGCGCGTCGGTTTCGGCTTCACGGAATTTGCTCTCACCGTATTTGGAAAAGATGTCTGCAATCGGCATTCCGAACTTGGATGCGACGACTTCGTCGGTTTCAAATAGCTTGAGCTTGGTTCGCCGCCGCAAACAAGCGCCAACCGATGATTTTCCAGCTCCCATCATGCCGACGAGGACGATCGATTTATCTGACGGCTTCATCTCGGGAATATCTTAGTCAGACCTTGCCAGAATATCTCATTAACGCCTGGATTCGGCCAGATGTCCCATGCAGCGAGAGCAAAAAACCGTTTAAACGGCTTTGCCAATAGGAGTTCGCGACGCAGCGCGCTCAAGCACGGTGTTAATCAATGTATCATTGCCCTCAAGCAGTTTGCAGGGGTAATCGGGCTCGGCGTTTCACAGAATACAACCGATGGGCCCGGGCGAGATCCACCAGGAGTCAAAGGGCGAGTTCGCTGGCGCGAACGAATCAAACGTCCTAGAATTCGCGCATGGCTGACTTAAAACCATTGGTTGGTCGAGACGCTCGACGAGCTTGGCGTGCCTAACGAAGCGCGCGTTCTCTCCGCGCACCGAACACCGGATGCGACAGCTGAATCCGCGCGGAATGGAGCAGTGCGGGGGCTGCGCGTCATCATCGCTGGCGCAGGTGGCGCGGCACATTTGGCTGGAGTAATTGCGGCCCATACCTGGCTCCCGGTTCTAGGAGTGCCAATTCAATCGAAGTTGCAGGGACTCGATTCGCTTCTTTCAACAGTGCAAATGCCCGGCGGTATTCCTGTAGGAACGCTGGCGATCGGTGAGGCAGGAGCCAAAAACGCTGCACTGCTTGCAGCCGCCATTCTCGCCACTGCTGACGAAGGGATTCGGAAAAAATTGGAAACATTTCGCAAGAAACAAAGCGAAACCGTGCTCGCGGCGAAGTTGGAAATGTGAAGACTGAGATTTTGGCGGCGAGCTTGGGTCGCCGCTCGTGGCACGGGCATCCTGCCGATCCCAGCGAACCGGAAGTCACGGCCACAACTGCGGCAGTCGAACTGCTCCGCAAAGGCGATGTCGTCGCGCTCCCAACAGAAACCGTGTACGGGCTCGCAGCTGATGCACTCAGCTCTATTGCAGTTGCAAAAATTTTCGAAGCGAAGCAGCGTCCGCGTTTCGATCCGTTGATTGTTCATCTGCCCGACGAACAATGGCTGGAGCGCGTGGCGAGGATCGATAATCACTCCCGCACGCACATCACAAACCTGATCGCGCAATTTTGGCCCGGACCGCTCACGCTTGTCCTGCCTCGACAACCGGTCGTTCCAGAAATCGTCACAGCCGGGCTTGATACAGTGGCCGTTCGAATGAGTTCGCATCCGCTTTTTACCGAAATCATTTCCGCATTTGGAAAACCGCTTGCCGCGCCAAGTGCAAATCGGTTCGGCCGAATTAGTCCCACGACCGCCCAGCACGTCTTTGGTGAACTGAATGGACGCATCCCGCTCATCATTGACAGCGGCCCGACCATGCAGGGCATCGAATCGACTATTGTCGCCGTAAGTGAAGACAAAATTGATATCCTCCGCCGCGGGCCAATCACAGTGGAGCAGCTCGCTGAGTTTGGCCCCGTCGAGGTCACTAGTGCGTCGAAGGCGGTTTCTGCACCTGGCCAATTGCCGTCGCACTACGCACCGAAAACGCCGCTTAGCTTAATCGACGACGCAGAATCGTTCGAGCCAATGAAAAACCGTCGTGTTGGATTGCTGGCGTGGAATACGAAACCACGGAAGGGCGATCTCCAGATCGTCCAGCGGTACACCCTGCTTCGCCAAAGCTACGGCGGGCAACCTGCAGATCGCCACTCCTTGAAATTTGCGGCTGTTCGATATCTCAGCGAACAACAAGACTTGCGCGAAGCCGCCTCAAATTTGTTTCGCTTCCTACGGGAGCTCGACGACCTGAATCTCGATCTTATCGTTGCAGAACGAGTTCCTGCTCAGGGACTCGGGGCGGCGATTCTTGATCGTTTGGAGCGCGCGTCGCACGATTCTGATAATTTAGGCACGCCTGAATGAATCCTTTGAAAAGCGGATGCGGTCTATTCGGCTTACTTTGGAATTCGGGATGATATTGGCAACCAACAAAATAAGGATGGTCACGAAGCTCGATCAGCTCGGCCAGCGTTCCGTCCGGTGATGTGCCCGAGATGACGAAGCCTTTCTCATTCATCCGGTCCCGGTATTTCATGTTGAACTCATATCGGTGCCGGTGGCGCTCCATCACTTCGGTACTGCCGTAAATTTTTTCCGCGAGGCTGCCTGTTGTGATTTTCGTGGGCCATGTGCCCAGGCGCATGCTGGCGCCCATGTTCTTGATGCCTCGCTGTTCTTCGAGCAAAGAGATCACCGGTTCTTTTGTGTTCTTGTCAAACTCGGTGCTGTTGGCGTCTTTGATGCCGCAGGCGTTTCGCGCAAACTCAATGGTTGCCACCTGCATACCCAGGCAAAGCCCGAGAAATGGAATGTTGTGCTCGCGCGCGTAACGCGCAGCCTTGATTTTTCCTTCAACGCCGCGAAGGCCAAAACCGCCGGGAATCAAGATGCCGCATATATCTTTTAATTGGCTGTTAGCGCCCTCTTGCAACGATTCTGCGTCAATAAGCTCGAGATTGATTCCGCAATCTTCGCTCGCAGCCGCGTGCGTCAGGGATTCGTAGATACTTTTGTAGGCGTCCCGGACATCAAAGTATTTGCCGATAACGCCGATGGTCATTCGTTTCGCCGGGCTGATGACGCGCTTCACGAAATGTTTCCATTCTGCGAGCTCGGGTTGCGGCGTTTTCAAGCTCAACAGGTCGCACACTAACTGGTCCAAACCTTCCGCGTGAAGGGTCAACGGCACCTCGTAAATCGTGTGCGCGACGTCGCGTTCCTCGATTACCGCTTTCTCCGCGACGCTGCAGAACATTGAGAGTTTTTGTCGCAGATCGACATCGAGCATCCGCTCAGTCCGGCAAATCAACACCTGGGGTTGCAAGCCGATCTCGCGCAATTTGGCGACGCTTTGCTGGGTCGGTTTCGTCTTCAGTTCGTGCGCAGCCTTAATGTATGGAACCAATGTGACGTGCATGTTGAGCACATTTTGCGCCCCGACTTCCAGAATGAATTGGCGAATTGCTTCCAAAAACGGAAGCCC
>QHOR01000015.1:9602-10163 GCA_003219395.1 Verrucomicrobiota bacterium
CCCTTGATGACATCGGTGACGTGCGGAATTACCTGCACGGTTTTACCCAGATAGTCGCCGCGGCGTTCCTTCAAAATGACCGACTCGTACACCTGACCACTGGTCAAGTTATTGTGCCGCGTGAGAACGCAGTTGGTGAAGCGTTCATAGTGGCCGAGATCAAGATCCGTTTCTGCGCCGTCGTCCAGCACATAGACCTCCCCGTGCTGGAAAGGATTCATGGTCCCGGGATCTACGTTCAGATAAGGATCAAATTTTTGGAGCACAACACGTAGACCACGTGCTTCCAGGAGCGTTCCCAGCGAGGCGGCGGTCAATCCCTTACCCAGCGAACTAATCACGCCACCAGTGATGAAAATGTATTTCACGAACTCACTCTCCGGTTTGCGCGGGCAAGCTTTTGCTCTAGCGCTGTCGCTTCTTCTGGCGTGTCGATACCGGGCGATCCTGTAGCAGTAACGAGCACATGAACCGTTACACCATTTTCCAGTGCGCGCAATTGCTCGAGCGATTCAGCGCGCTCCAGCGGGCTTGGTTTCCAGCTAACAAATTGAAGCAAGG
>QHOR01000015.1:10176-12809 GCA_003219395.1 Verrucomicrobiota bacterium
CGCTTTGCCATCCGCCGTGGAACCTCGGGGCTTGCCAAACCGCCGTTCCTTGAGAAGGGGATCGCCGAACGAGAGAAATAAAGAGCATTGCCGCGAAGATCGAGAACGACTTTCACCTGATGGGGAGAAAATGCGTCGGCCGGATCTTTGAATGGATGCGCAGCCGTTACGATCCCCAGTTTGTGATCCGACTGTAGTTTCTCGACAATATTGTCAATCAAGCGCGGATCGATCAGGGGTTCATCGCCCTGGATATTGGTTACGTAGGCGAACTGCTTTGTTTTCCTCGCTACTTCAGCGATTCGATTGGTGCCACTGCGGTGCTTAGGCGAAGTCAGCGCGACTTCTGCGCCCCACTCAAATGCCGCAGAGGCGATCCGCATATCGTCTGTGGCAATGACAATGAGATCCAAGTTTTTGGCCCGGATACAGCGTTCCCACACGTGTTTCAGAAGAGGCTTGCCAGCGATCAAATGCAGTGGTTTTCCGGGGAATCGGCTTGAATTCCACCGGGCGGGGATGATGCCGAGCGCTTTACTCATTCACGTGATCCATCGTCACCTTGCGCTTGAACCGCGCCCTCACTCGAGTGGCAAGGCGGCGAGAGAGCTCGCATTCGCTGTCGACTCACATAGGTACACTTTGCGTGCCATGGAAGAGATTGTGAAGCTCTCGGTGCACTCGGACTGACTTTTATCATGACGTTGCATTCAAGATAATTTCTGCTGCCGTCGGGAAGTCTTTTGCGATCCAATCCGCAGTGCTGCCACTGATATCGCAGTCAATTCCAGTTTGAACCCGGATCGTGCGCACACCTCCGTTTCGACCGCATTCGACATCGATTTCCTTGTCACCAATAAAAAACGAACGCGCCAAATCGATTTGATGCTCTTGCTTCGCTTGCAAAATCATACCCGGAGACGGCTTGCGATGACTGCGATCTAGACCGGGCACGTCGGGGCAAAAATAAGTTGCATCGATCAAGTCATGGCCCAGTTGACGCGCAACTTCCGATTCAACGGAACGATATTCGTCCACGGTGAAAAACCCGCGGCCGATACCACTTTGGTTCGTAATAACAATGAGTTTGAATCCCTTTGATTTTAAGCGCTGCAATGCTTGAGGGACGCCGGGAAAAACCTTCACCTGTTTCGGGTGGGAACAATATTCCGCATCTTCCATGATCGTGCCGTCGCGATCGATAAAGACGGCAGGCGACGTTTCGCTACCCACCTGCGGAATCCTCTCGAAATTTGGCAATCAATTCATCGCGAGTCACGGTCGCTGTTCCAAGCTTGCTCACGACCACCGCGCTCGCATGGTTGGCGATTTCCGCCGCTTCTGTCGGGGTCGCTCCGCAGGCGAGGCCGAGAGTAAAGAGTGCGATGGCCGTGTCACCTGCGCCTGATACATCGAAAACCTCTCTTGCTTTGGTGGGGATATAGTGGGGCGCTTCCTTCTTTTGGAAAAGCATCATCCCGTGTTCGCCCAGAGTGATGAGGACATTTTCTGCTTCCCATTTTTTTAGCAGCGTTTCGCCTGTGCGCTTCAGATCCATATCGAGGCACGGAGGAATGTCCGTCTCCTCGCAAGGAATGCCCGCAGCGGAAAAGGCTTCAGTACGGTTCGGCTTGATAACTGTCAGCCCATGCCATTCTACCAGGTTACGAGGATTGGGATCCGCGGCGACGATCTTGCGAGCCGAGCGCGCATCATCTGCGATCTGCGAAACCAGGTCGGTTGATAAGAAACCTTTGCCGTAGTCTTCGAAGATAATTGCGTCGGTCTCTGGAAGGTTTTTTCGAACAGCGGCTACGACCTCTTCGAGTTGGGGGGCCGCTAGTCCGATAAACTGTTCGCGATCGACGCGAACGACTTGTTGCTGGCGCGCAATGATGCGGGTTTTGACGATGGTCTGAAACGTTGCCTCTTCAACCGTATTCGAGGTATCGATCTTTTGCTCGGACAACAACTCGCGAAGTTGCTGACCGCTGCGGTCTTTACCCAGCAAACCAATGATGGCCACGCGTTCCACGAACTCACGCAAATTGCGGGCGACATTAGCGGCCCCGCCGGGGTAAAATGATTCACCCGTCACCTCCACAACCGGGACCGGCGCCTCGGGCGATATGCGCCCAACCTTGCCCCATACAAATTCGTCCAGCATCAGATCGCCGATTACCGTGATCCGCCTGGAAGATGCGCGGTGTTTGAATTTAGGCGATTCAAAATGTTTTGTGCAGGATTTGTGTACAGCGGCGGTTTTGCTTAAAGTTCGCTTCATTAAATCCTGAATACGAAGCCAAAATCAACACTCGAAGCTCTCGATGATCCCGTTTAATAAATATCTCAAGTTGGTTGCAGCTCCGGTCTGTGGCCTCGCCGTGTACGCGCAGGGCGCCCAGGCTCCGCAGCACATCAATATTAACCAATTATCGACGACCGTGGAGGATGTGGTGGTGCCGTTGCCCAATGAAATTTTCGGGGCACTGAATAAGCTGGGTGCAGTCAATTGGAAGGAACACGTCCGCAGTGATAAGGGACCAAATTTCACAGAGCGTCCGCGCATCGCCCTATTGCTGGGGGCGGTAATCGCCGATGGTTTCATAGCCGTGCAAGCGCAGGACGCGCCG
>QHOR01000016.1:0-5807 GCA_003219395.1 Verrucomicrobiota bacterium
CAGACTCCGATCCAGCGCGGTATAAACCTGGAGCGATAGACCAGAAGGCCGAACGGAAAAAGCCACAGACCCCAAAACAGTTCATTGATCAACGTTCCTTTGCTGTGCAGCCGGATAAAGAGCATGCCGAGCGCGTTGCGCTGTGTTTTATCGATAACACTCAAGAAGTCCGCGCCGCGAATTAGAAGATCGGCAGCGATATTGTTCAACGTATCCAGAAAACCGACAGCAGCGGAAACCAGGACGAAGCTGAGCATCAGCAGTGCCCAGGGCTTGCTGACGCTGCTAAGCAAATTGTAAAGCGCGACCCCCAGGCAGATGAAAATTACCGGCATCCAAAGATCGCCGATGATCCAAAGCTGAAACATGCTCTCATGATTTAGTATGTTCGCCGCTGTCGCCGTGGCATCGCCGCGGACGATCAATTTGCTAGGCACATAGATCAGACTAAATGGCGCGACGAACACCATTGATGCGTAGATGGCGCCGGCGATACGGCCGGCTTTCTTGGTTGGATGCATGAGTTTCGCTCCCTAGTTAAGCACCTGTGTTCGTTAGGCGTACGTTGTAGTAGGGCAGGCGCTCCGCCTGCCGTTTTGCAATTGGCAAGGGACGCGGAGTCCTGTCATCTCTCATCGTGACGATCATATAGGGCCGCGGTAACGGCGGAGTCGTACTGCTACGACTACAAACACAGCAGCGAACGCCAGCCCGATCCAAAGCCCGGGCGTAGCCAGGTATCTTCCGGGAGTGAGCTGAAGCAAAGAATCAATTGCAATGCCATGGTGTGGGTGGAACGCGAAAGCTGTGTCGCCTGCCCCAAACACACGATCTTTCACCATCGACGCAAAATGCGAAGTATCGAACGCAAACTTCTCAAGAACGCCGATCGCGAGGAGTGGTAACACCGCCCAGAGAAACGTCGCGCGTCGCGCCCACCCGGAAATCAGCAGTGCCCAGGCGTAGATCGGCGCGTGCCACAGCATGATTACAATCAGGCTGTAGAGCAGTATCACCGATTGTTGAAACAAATTGAAACGCGTCCACGTAGTCGCGGCTAGGCCGCTCGGCAGCAGGATCGCGCTGCTCCATAGCAACATGAGGAACTGAACAAGAACGATAATACCGAAGACAGTCAGTGGCAGAATGATCAAGGGAACACTCACTTTCGAAAGCACGGTTGTGAGATCCGACACTGGAAGGGACTTCCAGAACAGAATGCTGCGGTCTCGGCGTTCGCCGTGCAGCGCATCGAGACAGTAGAATACGCCCACGATGAAAGCGGTGAGGATTAGCATCATCGCGGCTATATCGTACGGTGCTCCGATTGCAGCTCGCTGGTGCGCCGCATCGAGCAAAAGCACAGCCTGCCTCCGCTGCGGCATACCAACCGTGCTAATCAGGAAGCCGAACAACACGACCACAGCGACAATCAATGGCGCAACGTAAAGGGAACGGTTCTCCCACAACTCGCGTCGCACTGACCAATAGAGTGGCCGAATCGTGACGCTGCTGTGGCTGTTAACGGCGGGGCTGTAGCCGGGATGGCTGACCCTGGTAGATTCAGGCGTATCCGGTGTGTTATTCATTTGACTGCTCCTACTGGATCTACCTGCCGCGCCGGAGCCTCCGGCGAAGGCGGATTCATCACGGCTATGAACAAGTCGGCAATGCTGGGCCTGCGTACCTCACCAAGTGCACTGAGTTGGTCGCGATCCACGTGATCGAATAACATAACGCTGCGGCCGAAAACGGAACGTTCGTGAATCGGCTTCAGCGCACGTGCCGCGGCGACATGCTCCGGCTTCACCATCACTTCCACATAACGCGACTCGAATTGTTCCATGCTGCACTCAAGCACGATCCGACCGCGATTGATGAACATAAGATCGGTAAGCACGTCCTGGACCTCTTCCACCTGGTGGGTTGTTACGATGATGGTGCGGCTGTGATCGAAGTAATCGTTCAGCAACGACTCGTAGAATTGTTTGCGATAAAGGATGTCCAAGCCAAGCGTGGGTTCGTCCAGCACCAGCAGTTTCGCGTCGATGGCCATGACCACCGCAAGGTGCAATTGAGCTACCATTCCCTTCGATAATTCTCTTACTCTGCTGGTGTGTTTGATGGTGGTTTTCGCCAGGAAAGTTTCCGCCTTGGCTCGATCGAATCGCGGATGCACCCCTGCGACGTACTCGAGCAGCTGTGTAACGCGAATCCAACGCGGCAGCACAGCTACGTCTGCTATGAATGAGACATCCCGCATCAACTCGTTGCGTTCGTTCCAAGGATCGCGTCCGAGCACCCTTAACTCTCCCTGGTATGGCGTGAGGCCGAGAATCGCATTGAGGGCGGTGGTTTTGCCTGCGCCGTTGGGACCGACCAATCCCAGGATACGCCCTTCTTCAACGCTCAAATCGATTCCATCGAGTGCGACGGTTGTGCCGAACGTCTTGCGAAGGCCACGTGCTTCTATCGTTGCCATGGGATTCAGCGGCTCCCCTTTCTATTTGAATTGCGGGCTGCGGCATCGAGCAGTTCCTTTGGATCCAGTCCGAGCCGTTGAATCGTCGCGTGCACTCCGGGCCAATGTTCGGAAAGGAATCTTTGCCGCTCGGCTTTGAGTAGCGACTTGTGCGCTCCCTCCCTGACGAACATCCCGAGACCTCGGCGCTTTTCGACTAATTCCTCGTCGACCAGTTCCTGGTAGGCTTTCAAAACTGTCAATGGGTTGACTCGATACTCGGCGGCAACGTTGCGAACCGAGGGCAGGGGATCGCCTTCTTTGAGCAGGCCGTCGAGTATCATATGCACGACACGATCACGGAGCTGTCGGTAAATTGGCTGGTTGTCGTTCCATTCACGATTCATCCTGTGCTCCAGATAATCCCTGTAGAAGCTTTGCCGCGCCCCCCGTCGATTTGATGGCTGAACCTCATTAGTGATATAGTTGACTATAACACCAGCTCACATGCAAGCTTTTTTTCAATGAATTTTTTTGCGGCAGTTTTTATGCGACGGCAAATGGCCGTGCATCAGGACTTCCATCAGCCGCCGGTTCGTGATTCGTGCCTCGCTACCCACCGGACTGCTCATCGCCAGCGCGGCTGCTTCGCGAATGCTTTCAGATTTGCCTGCTAGGCAAGCAAGCCGAAAACCGCCGCACCCACGATAGCGCTACTGACCGCCATCAACGTAGGAAAACCAATACCCGAACAGCGTCGTGAATGTCCACCAGGCTCATCTCGCCAGTACCTTGCGCGGCGAATAATCAGTTAGATAAGGTGCGATCCTGGATTTCACCGACGAGCGGCCCATTAACTTCGCCAGTCTCTTTCTTGATCTGAATCCATTCCGGATCGTGCAGGAATTTCCCCCAACCATCGGTCATCGTGTCCTTGTCAGGCCATTCCAAAGATAAACGAACTCGGTTCGATTCTCCGTTTGCGACTCCCACGTGGCAACTATCTTGAAGTCGTATTTTGCCATGATGCGCATGGCATGATCTCGAAATCGGTCGTGAAACGCTTTCTTATTGCCGTTGAATATTTCGTAGATTCGTAGCTGATGAATTACCTTTGGTTGTTCGCCGGCACTCGCCAATGAACCGACAATGACACTGACCGTCAGTATGACGATTGAAACAATAAGTTTTCTGTATTTCTGTGCTAGAGCACGAACAGTTGTTGCTTGGTAGAAGGTTGTGTTCATTTCATTGCTCAGTTGATCCTACTCTAATGAATTCGCTCCCGAAGCAAGTTGCGCAACCGTCGCTTACACCTTGATTGGCGCGTGGGCGAAAACGCTTTCGCTCAATTTAAGGAGAGGCAACGACAGGGGCTGCAGTGTGCGCCTCGAGCCAGCGAGCCCAAGGTCAGCTCGGAATTGCGGCTGTAGATTTGCTTCGCGTACGTGGCGGTCTGCTGTTTAAGATCGGCAACTGAAATGGCGATAGAAGAATTTCCCAAGAAGGAATTGCAGACGCTCTGGGCGCCTTGGCGAGTGGAGTATTTCGAGAAAGAACCGCGCGAGCTGGACTTTCTTTCCGAGGCAGCACGGACGAGCGATGACGCTGCGCATTTCGTGATCACGCGACGTAAGAACGGGTTCCTGATAATGAATCGGTATCCCTATGCGGTCGGTCATTTGATGGCAGTGCCATATCGCAAAACGGCGGAGCTTTCTGCTCTTGGAGATAATGAGATTGTCGAACTGTGGAGCTTAGTCGCGCACGCTCAGGCGCTTTTACGCGCCGCGACAAAGGCGCAAGGGTTTAACATCGGATTGAACCTCGGAGAATGCGCAGGCGCAGGCGTGATTTGCACATTCACATTGTCCCGCGCTGGAGTGGTGACACGAACTTTATGCCGATTCTCTCGGGAACACGCGTCCTCAGTGAAGGCTTGCGCGCGCTTTATGACAAGTTGTTGGAAGCGCAGGCGAAGATTGAAGAATCGTGATCGCCAAGCGGTCGACAAATTGGATTTGTGACAAGCTCCCGGTTGATTCTTTACTCCTCACTCAACACTAATTACTCGATATGAATGGTTGGGTTGACGCGCCGCCGCCAAGAAGGGGATTAGGTTGTTTCGGGCGAGGCTGCCTGATTCTTGTTGTGTTTGCGACCGTGCTGGCGCTCGCTTGTATAGGAGGCATGTATTGGGGCTTCCAACGGCACTCGGCAATTATCCACGGCATTTATTGGCTGACCAAAGCGCAAGCCCTTGCTCAAAAGCCCGTGCCCATACCTGAGTTCGCCGCTTCAGATGCGCAAGTTCAATCAGTCTACGAGCGATGTGAGGATTTCGAGCAAAAAGCTCATGCCGGTCAACCGGCCGAGCTCGAGCTGACAGCGGATGACACCAATACATTGATCGCCACAAAACCGGGCACGCGGGGGAAGATGTTTGTTTCAATTGATGGAGATCGTCTGCGTTGCCAGTCGAGTGTGCCGCTGGGAGAAATTATGGGCAGGTCGGGTTATTACTTTAATGGCGACATCGTGGTGGAATTAAATAGCGAGGAATCGCTGGAAAACCCGCAATTGAACCGGATCACTGTAAACGGCGAGCCTGTCCCGGGCGATCTATTGAATTGGAAATATCGATCGAAGCGATTGCGAGATTATGTCATCGATTACCGGAACAACTCGGGCGTAGGCACGATTGAGATCCGGGACGGCAAATTAATTCTGAAATCGCGTACTGAGTAAAGCGACGTTTCGGTTGGGGCGGCCCAAAGCGGATGTGCTAGCTACATCGCACTAACATGTCCCGATGGTCCGCACGGTCCGACCACGCCATTGAAACTAATTCGGCTGCATGATTTCGCGCACAAACACATTAAGCTGTCCGTCTGCCTGTTTGCGGACTTCGGTGATCTCGTAGGGCCGCTGTTCATCGCGACTTACTTCCGCGCCCTGTCGCGGCGGCACGTAGCCGGCCGGAAACTCGACGATGATACGCGTAGAAGAACCGCCGCCGAAGTGCAGCATTTTCTCTGTTAACTTTGTGCGCGGACGAAGTACTGCCTTGTTAGCATCGGAAAAATTCACCACGAACTGTCCCTTTAGATACACGCGTTCGCCTGCGAGCCCATGCTCAGCAACATCACGCAGATCGCTTGTAGCTATGAGCCGGCCAAGTGGCATTTTGCCCGGAGGGAATGTTTTCCAACTGCCACCGCCCGCGTTTGAAGCTAACGTTCCGCTGGCAGCATCAGCAGGAACAGGCTGCGCTGGTAAAACCGGCACAGCTGTCGCTGTCGGAGCAGACGGCGCCTGGGCGAGTGCTGGAGCTTGAGCCTTCGCG
>QHOR01000016.1:5853-7279 GCA_003219395.1 Verrucomicrobiota bacterium
GCGACCGTGAATGGCGTCGCAGTTGGTACGCTTGGCTTCTGTGCAATCACTGGTGCGGCAGTCATCGCCGGAGCAGGGGATTCAACTTTCTGTTTCTTACCCCATTTTCTACCCTTCGGTAATGGCGTCGGGTTAGCCAGCTTTTCATTCTTTGCTATCAATGGCGCGGCAGGCGGTGTTCCGAGCGGAATCGCTTGCTCGACCCGCACCAATTCGTTCGCGGCAGGCGGAGGCGTGGCACTGGGACTGAACCCGGGTATGGCTATCGGTCCTCCTCGCGCCACGGCTGCTTTTTGCTGGTACTCCGCGTAGCGCTGTTCGACTCCATTACGCTCCGATGTCTTAAATAATGGCCAGCCGGCGGCGAGGTTGAGACTGAGCGGTGGCTCAAGGCGAAATGTTCCCAGACCACGTGTGACCGTATAGCTTCCATAAAGCAATGGCACGGCAGTAATCATAATACGGCCATCCATCAGTCGCTCGGCATGGATCACCGAGGAAATGTCATGTGAGCGTTCTAGCTTGATTTCTAATCCAACGTTAAGCGTCTGCTTCATCAGCGGCAGCGCCTCTGGATTGGCTGGATAAAGATGTTCCATGAGCAATTCGCCGTTATCGACAGCATTGGTTAGGGCAACCATGCCAGAGGTAAACACATCACCGGGTCCTAGCTCGCGTGCCGCAACAATTTTGTACTTGCCGACCACGTACGGAACCAGGCCGCGCACCATTTGATAGTTGCGAATATAATTGCGCGCCAGCTCCGCGTTCGTCTTTGCCAGCTCCGCATTGCCCATCTCCGAATAACGCTCGTACAGCTCCTTCGGGTTGAGAAATTCGCCGGCCGGAGCCGCAGTCAGCTCAAATCGCTTCGGCGGCTCAATCTTGTGCAGCCTTTGTAAAATCCGGTAGCTATCGGGGCGTTCTGGTTGACTGAAGATGTAAAAACTGCCGAGCCACGCGGCTAACGCGAACCCGGTCAGAAGCAGAATGGCAACCGTCCAGGCAAAATAATTGATCCGTCGTCTTGGACGAGCGTATGGCTCGTCGTATGGATAAAACCCATAATCACCCATAATCCATCAGGCCGGCGCGAGAAGACTCCCTGGTTTCAAGCTGATTGGGTCGTTTCGAATGATGAACCGCAGCCGCAAGTACGCGACGCGTTTGGATTGACGATCCGAAAACCGGTTCCAGTTAAGCCACCGCTAAAATCCAAGGTCGCGCCACGCAAGTATGGAACGCTTTCAGCGTCAACGAAAAAGTGCATGCCGTCACGGTCCACCACGGCGTCGCCGTCTTTTTTTTCATCGAGAGTCATTTCATAATGCAGACCTGAACAACCGCCCTTGCCAACTTGGACGCGCAGACCTCTGTGCGAATTTTCTTCCCGCGCCGGAAGCAGGTTTTGGAGCTGTTTAACAGC
>QHOR01000017.1 GCA_003219395.1 Verrucomicrobiota bacterium
CTCTTTCTGCTGCGTTCCTCGCATTCGACCCTATAGCCTGCTGGCTAACCAGACCCACAAATGAATCCAAGAGCTAACCCGGCTCATGCACTGGACGGCGGGATTCCGTTTCTATTATTGATCGGATGTCACCGGCCGGTCGCCAGTGATGAGCATCGTTGGCTATGAGGACGGCGCTCATTTCGATCAGTGCGGCACTGGTGCTTCTTTGCGCTGGCTGCTCTAAGATTGAAATGGCGCGAATGGATAAAGAAACCGGGCGGGATGCTGTAATAATGGTACAATGTAAAGAGCGGCTTAAAAACCGACTGAAAACAGCGGTTTAAAACTCGGCGGTCCGGCGAACAAAAAAGCCGACAGTTTTTGGACGTCGGCCTGGGGTTGGAAGGGGGTTTTCAGTTCAGGCTACGGATCGGGAACCTGATCCTTCATGCGGTAGCTTTTGCCTTCCATGAGGACTGTTTCGGCGTGATGCAGCAGGCGGTCCAGAACGGCCGAGGTGATGGTGGCATCGTTATTGAAGATACGGGCCCAGTTTTTGTAGGGCTGGTTGGTGGTAATGACGGTGGAGCCCTTTTCGTAGCGGCCGCTGATGATCTGGAAGAGGAGATCGGCCCCGATTTTATCAATCGGCAGGTAGCCCAACTCATCGAGGATGAGCAAGGTGGGAGCGAGGAACTTTTTGAGTTCATGTTTGAGGCGAGCTTGAGCCTGAGCGGCGCAAAGGGTGTTGATGGCTTCGATGGCCGTGGTAAAGAGAACGTGATGTCCTTGCAGGCAGGCAGTGTGGCCCAGGGCGGTGGCCAGATGAGTTTTACCCAATCCGACGCCGCCGATAAAAACGACGCTGGCTTTGTCCTTGAGGAAGGCCAGGCGAAAGAGGTTCTGCACCTGAGCCTGGTTGATTTTTTTGGGCCAGGTCCAGTTGAACTGGTCGAGCGTTTTGATGACCGGAAAGCGAGCGGCGGCGATGCGCCGAACGATCTGCCGCTCCTGCCGGCGCTGAGTTTCGCCTTCGATCAGCCGAGCCAGATATTGAACGCAAGGCCACTGCTGGCGGGCGGCTTCATCGGCCAGTGGCTGGTAGTGCTCGGCCACGAAGGACAGATAGAGCGCTTTGAGTTGCGGGGTCAAACGGAGTTCGTCGTTTTTCATGGTGTGGGATTGCTTAGGCGGGATGGGAGTTGTTTTCATCGCGGTCATAAATGGAGAGGTCCGGTTGCGGCAGATCCAGTTCGAGCAGGTCCGAGGCGCGGGTCAGGTGCAAAGCGCCGGGCTCAGGCAGGGCGCGAGCGCGTTGCTCCAGGATGTTGGCGACGTATTCGCAACTGTAAGCCTTGTAGTCGTGAGCGTCCTGGAGAGCGCGGATGAGCCGCTCAGCGCCGTAGATTTCGAGCAGGGCCAGGATTTTCTGGATGTGATGCCGGGCGTTAAGGCGGCGTTGCTGGAGCTGTTCGTAGTAATCCGGCGCTTGGGGGGAAAGAGCAAGGAAGCGGTGGAGCAGGTGCTGATCGCGCGCCTTGAGACGTTGCTCCAAAAGCGGCCGGGCGTGGTCGGGCAGCTCGAAGTCGCGATGCCGCTCGTAACTGCGCGCATGCTCGGCCACGGATTGGTCCTGATGATAGAAGGCCAGTTTGTCCGGATGGATTTTGGCGACAATGGTAGCGCCGGCCAGATGGGCCGGCACCGAGTAGCGGTTGGTTTCGAAGAGGACGCGGAAGCGGCTGTTGACCGGCAGCGTGCGCACGGTGGCCAGGTCGTAAACCTGCCCGGACATCGGCTTGAGTTTGAGCTGTTCCTCCGGGAAGAGCTCCAGCGGGGTTTTATGGGTTTGGCCATGGAGACGGACGTTGGCGATGGTCTCCAGCCAATGACGCGCCGCGGGGTTGAGGGCGGCCCAGGGCGGCAGTTCCAGCCCGCGGAGGAAGTTTTGTTTGATGAACTTGACGGCGTTCTCGACGCGCCCTTTTTCGTGCGCCTGGCGGACACCACAAGCGCGTATCTCAAACCCATAGTGATTGGCAAAGTCCAGGTAGCGCGGGTTAAACTGGGCCGGCATGCCAAAAGGATGGCTCAAGACAGCAGTCTTGCAGTTGTCCACCATGACGCGGGCCGGCACGCCCTTGAAAAACCGAAAGGCATTCTCATGGCAGCTCAGGAACTGTTCCTGGCTCTGGCCCAGCGTAAACTCGACATAGAGCATGCGGCTGTAACAGAGCACGGCCACAAAGAAGGAGAGCCGGCGACGGGTCGAGCCGATGGTAATCATGCCGCAACTGCCCCAATCCACCTGCAAACATTCCCCGGGCGCAAAGTGCAGTGACAGGAACGCTTTGATCGGCCGGGGTCGAACGAGGTTCACATACTCCCGCACCATGGTGTAGCCGATCGGCACTCCCTGGGCCTGCAAGCGTTGCAGGACCTGCTGCGCGCTCAAATCGTGGTGCTCCAGCCAGCCCTTGATCAGCGGTTTGTGCGGATCAAGCTTACTGCGGCGAAGCGGGCGTTGCGGTTGGTGGTACTCGTGCTTGAGCCAGTGGCGGACCGTGTCGCGGTGCAGCTTGAGTTGTCGCGCAATCTGGCTGATGCGCAACTGCTGCTCCTTGCGCAAGGAACGAATCTGGCAATAAAGGGCGTAAGTAATCATGACTGAACTCCTTTCTCCAGTGCCTGGGCAAGCACTTCCTTGAGACTGCGCGTTTGGCCAGAGCGCGGCCCTGGCAGTGCTTCCGGACGCTCCAGGGCCAGCACTTGATAAAGCGGTTTCTGGTAAACCACTAACCCTGCGGCCGCCAACTCCGAGCGGGCAGCGCACAGGCCGGCGTGCTCCAATCGGAGCATTCGCTCCAGGCTCGCGTCGGAGTAATAACTCAGTCCCTCAGCGTCAGCGACGGTTACCAGCACAAGATACAACGCCAGCGCGGCGTGCTCACAACGTTGAACGTAACCCTGGCGCACCAGGCGCTGATCCACCCAACTGAACTGTGGCGGCACCTTGCGAACTCGCTCCGCGCACAAAACCCGTTTCTTTATCTGCATACATTTGCCCTTTTGGTTTCATTCCGAACCTCATGTCCAGAATGCTTTGGCCTTTCTGTAGCAAACGCAGGGCGGCCTGCTCCACGACCTCTTGTAACGGTGAATCGACCAAATGAGAGATAAGCCCCAGCAACAGAGGCGGTTGCGAAGCGACGAAATCTTGTAACGGTGGTGGCGAGGTCGTTTTTGCAACCTCCTGCGCTTCAAGGGATTGCAACGGCAAGACTTCTTGTAACGTACTTGGGGCCAGGGCGGTTCGCTTCCAATAGCCCGGATGCGCCGCGCGCCACTGGCGTACCCGCTCCACGTTGGCTGAACCGCGGAAGGCATCCGCGTTCTCAGGTTTGCTTAACCAACGGCGCTGACTCTGCGCCTTGCTCGCCTTGCGACAGTCCGCGCCGGAACAAAACTTCTGATGCCACCAGTTACGGTGATGCGGGACAAATAACTCCTTGCAATGCAGACACTCACGACGCTCACGTTTAGCCACTCCTCATCCTGAGCCAACAAAATGCACCGAAGTAAACTGCCAATGACTTCGCAATCCAACCGGTAACAAAATGAACTGGAATAAGAGAACAAGATCTTCAAATGAAGGTGGTGCCGAACAAGACAAACCCGCAAGAAGATGCCGGTTTTTATCCCGCCATTATCAAACGAATTCTACGCCGCGCTTCCCACAACACGCCACCGGATGTCCGCAGCTGGGCCGGTGCGGCAGTTCTGTGCTCGCTAACTGCTGCGGGAATCTCTGCCGCCTTTCTTCGAAGGCGACAGCGAAGGTCGCGTATGCAGTCTGACTAAATCCGCCATTTTGCCGACTGGAGAGGATCGGGCTTCACGCAAATCGAAGGCGAGCCAAGATTATTGAAAAGATTGTCAAAAACCATACCGGCAATCCTTCAACCTCCCCCTGAGCCACTCCTACAGCAGGATGCCAACCGCCGGCACAACGACGCCGCACATACCCGCGTTGTTCTGATCTTTTGAGATCCAGGGTCAAAAAACTGCCAGGCCATACCGATTACAATAGCCCGGCTATCGATCTTGCCAGAGGGGGATTGCACGAGCAGAACTGTGACCTAACCCCCAACCAGTGCAAAGGAATTCCGGTTTCAAATCGCACAGCTATGAGGATGATCGCAAACCTTCCATGCCATCGCAGAATGAGGGCTATGTCACACTTCCTCCGCCAGCCCCTGGACGATCCCGCTGCAGACAGCAACCGCAGATGACCCTTTCAGCCCTGGTTCCTGGTTGGTCTTTCCTC